>JAKFUQ010000267.1 GCA_021732645.1 Rhizobacter sp.
TGTACACCCCCGGCTTCGCAGCGCCCGAGATGTACCGAAGAGACGGCACGCTGGGCCCGTGGACCGACATCTACGCCATCGGTGCCTGCATCTATGCCGGCATGCAGGGCTACCCGCCGAACGACGCGCCGCAGCGCATCGAGAAGGACCGGCTGGCGCTCAGCCTGTCGCGCTTGCGCAGTGTGTATTCCGACAACCTGATCGAAGTGACCGAGTGGTGCATGTCGCTCGACCCGCTGTCGCGCCCGCAAAGCGTGTTCGCGTTACAAAAAGAGCTCGCACGCGAGACCGAGCGCCGCTACACCAAGCTGAGTTTCGGCGAACGCCTGAAGATGCAGCTTGAGAACCTGACCACGGGCGCCAAAGCCTGAACTGGCTCACCGCATGCGCTTTTCCGTCTACCAGGTCAGCCGCAAGGGTGGCCGCGAGAAGAACGAAGACCGCATGGGGTATTCGTACACCCGCGACTCCGGCCTGTTTGCGCTGGCCGACGGCATGGGCGGCCACCCGGAAGGCGAAGTGGCCTCGCAACTCGCATTGCAAACCATGTCGGCGCTGTTTCAGCGCGACGCCAAGCCGACATTGGCCGACCCGCTGAACTTCCTCAACCAGGCCATCATGGCCGGCCACCAGCAGCTGCTGCGCTATTCGGCGCAGAAGGCCCTGGGCGACACGCCACGCACCACCATCGTGGCCTGCTTGCTGCAGGGCGACTCGGCCTACTGGGCGCACTGCGGCGACTCGCGCTTGTATGTGGTGCGTGGCGACAAGCTGGTCGCGCGCACCCGCGACCATTCGTATTCGGAGTTACAGGATGCGCTGCACTCGGTGGTGCCGATGCGCGAGCGCCTCAACCGCAATGTGCTGTTCACCTGCCTGGGCAGTCCGAGCAAGCCGGTGATCGACAGCGCCGGCCCGTTCACCATGCAAGGCGGCGACCGGCTGATGCTGTGTTCTGACGGCTTGTGGGGCACGGTCACCGACGCGACGATCACCGAGCAGCTGGCCTTGCACGCCATCACCGAATCGGTGCCCGAGCTGGTTGAGCAGGCGCTGCGCAACGGCGGGCCCAAGTGCGACAACGTGTCGGTGATGGCCATCGAGTGGGAGGCCTCAGAAGTGGCCAGCGGGGCGGCCGGTGTGTCCACGCAGGCCCTGGGTGAGGAGGTGTTTGCTTCGACGATCCAGGCCAGTGTGCTCGGCCACGATGCGATCGACGACCTCGACGATGCCGAGATCGAGCGTTCGATCAAGGAAATCAACGACGCCATCCGGCGCTCGTCGTCACCGAAAAAATCCTGAGGGGTCAGACATGAGTTACACACGCACGCAAGGGCGCGGCGTCGATGCGCTGCGGCCGGTTCGCATCTCGCGGCACTACACCAAACACGCCGAGGGCTCGGTGCTGATCGCCTTCGGCGACACCCAGGTGCTGTGCACCGCCTCGGTCGAAGAGCGCGTGCCGCCGCACAAGCGGGGCAGCGGCGAAGGCTGGGTCACCGCCGAATACGGCATGCTGCCGCGCGCTACCCACACCCGCAGCGACCGCGAGGCGGCCAAGGGCAAGCAAAGCGGGCGCACGCAGGAGATCCAGCGGCTGATCGGCCGCTCGCTGCGCTGCGTGTTCGACCTGAAGGCACTCGGCGAGCGCACGATCTCGCTCGACTGTGACGTGATCCAGGCCGATGGCGGCACGCGCACCGCGGCGATCACCGGCGCCTTTGTGGCGGCGCACGATGCGGTGTCGGGCCTCATCGCGCAAGGCAGGCTCGCCAAGTCGCCGATCCGCGATTTCGTGGCTGCGATATCGGTCGGCATCGTCGAAGGTACGCCGCTGCTCGACCTCGAATACACCGAGGACTCGGCCTGCGACACCGACATGAATGTGGTGATGACCGCGTCGGGCGGCTTCGTCGAAGTGCAGGGCACGGCCGAAGGCGCGTCGTTCTCGCGCGCCGAGATGGACAGCCTGCTGCAGCTTGCCGACCAGGGCATCCGTCAACTGGTGGCTGCACAACGCAGCGCGCTCGGGCTGTGATGCGATGAAGCTGGTACTGGCCTCGAACAACGCTGGCAAGCTGGCCGAACTGCAATCGCTGTTTGCGCCGCTGGGCTTTGTACTGGTACGCCAGGGCGAGCTCGGCATTCCCGAGGCCGAAGAGCCGCACCCGACCTTCATCGAAAACGCGCTCGCGAAGGCCCGCCATGCGGCACGCCACGCAAAAGGCGCTGCCATCGCCGACGACTCGGGCCTGTGCGTCGACGCGCTCGGTGGCGCGCCGGGCGTGCGCTCGGCGCGCTATGCCGAAGACCACGGCCATGCGAAGGGCGATACATCGAACAACCGCGTGCTGCTTGAGAAGCTGTCGGCGTTCCCAGGCGCGTCGCAGCGCAGCGCGCGGTTTGTCTGTGCGCTGGTCGCCGTGCGCTCGGCCGACGACCCGCAGCCGCTGGTCGCGATGGGGCGCTGGGCCGGTGTGATCTGGCCCGCGCCGCGCGGTGAGTCCGGCTTCGGCTACGACCCGCTGCTGTACATCCTGGAGTTGCAGCAGACGGTCGCCGAGTTGAGCCCCGCTGACAAGAACGAACGCAGCCACCGTGGCCTCGCCGCGCGCGAGATGCTGCGGCAGATGCGCGAGGTCTGGGGCCTTGGCTGAACGGGCCGCCATACCAGCCATCGTGCCGGCGAATGGCGGCGAGGCGGCATCGGCGGCCGTCAACGTCGACCCGAACCAGCTGCTCGCCCGCTACCTGCGCCCCGGTACGCTGAACCTCGCGGCGCTGCCGCCGCTGTCGTTGTATGTGCACCTGCCCTGGTGCCTGAAGAAGTGCCCGTATTGCGACTTCAATTCGCACGAAGTGATGACGGCCCCAAGACGCTTCCAGCGTCGCCCCCCGAGGGGAGCTCAGCCTGCTTGGGGCGGCCCGGCGCTGGCTGAGGCCGCACCTGACGAGCCGCCGTTCGACAGATACCTCGACGCCCTGCGCTGCGACCTGGAAGCCGCGCTGCCCTTCATCTGGGGCCGGCGCATCCACACGGTGTTCATCGGCGGTGGCACGCCCAGCCTGTTCCCGCCCGAGCGCATCGAGCAGCTGATCACCGACATCCGCGCCCGGCTGCCGCTGGAGCCCGGCTGCGAGATCACGATGGAGGCCAACCCCGGCACCTTCGAGCGCGACCGCTTTCGCGGCTACCGCGCGGCGGGTGTCACGCGCCTGTCGGTCGGCGTGCAGAGCTTCGACGACGCCAAGCTGGCGGCCCTGGGCCGCGTGCACGACGGCGCGCAGGCGATGGCTGCGCTGGCCGAAGCGAGCGAGGCCTTCGACACCTACAACCTCGACCTGATGTATGCATTGCCCGGGCAGACGCTGGCCGAGCTGGACGCGGATCTCGCCACCGCGCTGTCGTTCCAACCGCCGCACCTGTCGATCTACCACCTGACGATCGAGGCGAACACGCTGTTCGCGAAACACCCGCCTGCGGGCGACCTGGCCGTGCCCGACGACGACACCGCCTTCGACATGCTCGATCGCATCACACAGGCGACCGAAGCGGCTGGCCTGTCACGCTATGAGGTGTCGGCCTTCGCACGGGCTGGCCACCGCTGCACGCACAACCTGAACTACTGGCAGTTCGGCGATTACCTCGGCATCGGCGCCGGCGCGCACAGCAAGATCAGCTACCCGCACCGCGTGGTGCGCCAGGTGCGCTTTCGCGACCCGCAGACCTACATGGCGAATGCGCTGGCCGGGCGCGCCATCGCGCAAGACGAAGAAGTGCCGCGCAAGCAGCTGCCGTTCGAGTTCATGCTGAACGGGCTGCGGCTGAAGGAGGGCGTCGAGCTGGCCCGCTACACCGAACGCACCGGCCTGCCGCTGAGCTCGATCGAGCAGGCACTGGACGAGGCAGTGCGCAAGGGCCTGCTGCTGCGCGAGCCGAACTGGATCCAGCCCACGCCGCGGGGGTATGAACTGCTCAACGATCTGCAGGAATTGTTCCTGCCACCAGCCTAGCGTTGGATTTAGGCCGCGCTCTTTGCGATCACTGGCGTGGCGTGGAGTTGAAGGCCGAGAGCGGACACGACCTTGAGGATCGTGGCGAACTCCGGATTGCCAGCCGGCGACAGTGCCTTGTAAAGGCTCTCTCGCCCGAGTCCTGCGTCGCGAGCAACTTGTGTCATGCCCTTCGCGCGGGCGGTGTCGCCGAGCGCCGCAGCGATCAGCGCGGGATCGCCTTCTTCCAGTGCTGCCTCAAGATACGCAGCCATGTCTTCCTCGGACTTCAGATGGTCCGCAGGATCCCAGGGGGTTGTGACTGTCTTTG
>JAKFUQ010000156.1 GCA_021732645.1 Rhizobacter sp.
ACTTCAAGGTGCCGGCCGACATGCACGAGCGCGACGCGATCGTGCTCGACCCGATGCTGGCCACTGGCAATTCGGCGGTGGCAGCGGTCGATCGACTCAAGGAAACGAAGCCGCGCTCGATCCGCTTCGTCTGCCTGCTGGCCGCGCCGGAAGGCTTGAAGACGCTGCAGGCGGCCCACCCCGATGTGCCGATCTACACCGCCGCCATCGACCGCGAACTCAACGACCACGGCTACATCCTGCCCGGGCTGGGCGACGCCGGTGATCGCTTGTTCGGGACGAAGTAGCCGTGCTGATCCGTAACGCCACGCTTCCCGATGGCCGCAGCGACATGGATGTGCTGATCGTCGAGGGCCGCATTGCTGCCATCGAACACGGCATCCTGGCCCCCGAGGGCGTACCCGAAGTCGACGCGGCCGGCCAGTTGCTGGCGCCGTCGTTCGTCGATGCGCACTTTCACATGGACTCGACGCTGAGCTACGGCCTGCCGCGCGTCAACGCCAGCGGCACGCTGCTCGAAGGCATCGCGCTGTGGGGCGAGCTGAAACCACATCTGACGCAGGGCGCGCTGGTCGAGCGCGCGCTGCAATACTGCGACTGGGCGGTGGCCAAGGGGCTGCTGGCGATCCGCACGCATGTGGACGTGTGCGACGACCGGCTGCTGGCGGTGGAGGCGCTGCTGCACGTTAAGCAGCAGGTCGCGCCCTACCTCGACTTGCAACTGGTCGCGTTCCCGCAAGACGGCCTCCTGCGGTCGCCGAACGCACTGGCCAACCTGAAGCGCGCGCTCGACAAGGGTGTCGATGTGGTCGGCGGCATCCCGCACTTCGAGCGCACGGCGACTGAAGGCACCGAGAGCATCCGCATCCTCTGCGAGCTGGCGGCCGAACGCGGGCTGCCGGTGGACATGCACTGCGACGAGAGCGACGACCCGATGAGCCGCCACATCGAGACGCTGGCCTTCCACACCCAACGGCTCGGACTGCACGGCCGCGTCACCGGCTCGCACCTGACCTCCATGCACTCGATGGACAACTACTACGTGTCGAAGCTGATCCCGCTGATGGCCGAGGCGCAGGTGCAGGTGGTGGCCAACCCGCTGATCAACATCACGCTGCAAGGCCGCCACGACACCTACCCGAAGCGCCGCGGCATGACCCGCGTGCCCGAGCTGATGGCCGCCGGCCTGAACGTCGCCTTCGGCCACGATTGCGTGATGGACCCGTGGTACCCGCTCGGCTCGGCCGACATGCTGGAGGTGGCCCACATGGGCTTGCATGTGGCGCAAATGACCTCGCCCGCACAGATCGCCACCTGCTTCGATGCGGTGACGGTCAACGGCGCACAGGTGATGGGGCTGCCGCGGCACGGCATTGCCGTCGGCAGCGATGCCAACCTGGTGCTGCTGCAAGCGCGCGCGGTGGTCGAGGCCGTGCGATTGCGGTCGAACCGGCTGCGGGTGTGGCGGCGCGGCAAGCCGGTGGCGTGCAGCGCACCGGTCGCAGCGCAGCTCGACCTGCCGGGGCGACCGAACAGCGTCGCCTGGACACTGCCGCGCTGAGCGCCGTGGCTAGAATGAAAGTTGCACTTGGTTGCATCGATAAACCCTCACTCCAGCGACCTCGCGACGCCCTCCCCCATGAAACTCATCGGCTCACTGACCAGCCCCTATGTGCGCAAGGTGCGCATCGTGCTCGCCGAAAAGAAGCTCGACTACCAGCTCGAACTGGAAGATGTCTGGGCGCGCGACGCCATCCTCGCCTCGAACCCCCTGGGCAAGGTGCCCTGCCTGGTGATGGAAGGTGGCGAAGCGGTGTTCGATTCGCGGGTCATCGTCGAATACGTCGACACCTTGTCGCCGGTCGGTCGCCTGATCCCGGAGCGCGGCCGCGAGCGCGCCGAAGTACGCACCTGGGAGGCCCTGGCCGACGGCGTGCTCGATGCCGGTGTGGCCGCGCGCCTGGAATTGACGTGGGCGGGTCGCAGCAACAGCGAGCGCAGCAGCGCCTGGGTCGACCGACAGTTCGGCAAGGTGCACACCGCGCTGGCCGCGATGAGCACGGGCCTGGCCGACAAACCGTGGTGCTGCAACGGCAACCACCTGACGCTGGCCGACATCGCGGTGGGCTGTGCGCTGTCGTACCTGGACTACCGCTTTCCGCAGATCGACTGGCGCGCTTCGCACGCCAATTTGGTGCGGCTGTCGGACAAACTGAACGCCCGTCAGAGCTTCATCGACAGCCAGCCGCCGCCTGCCTGAGGCACACGGCGTGCTGCGCGCTGCAGCCTACATCGCGACCGCGAAACTCTCCGCTTGCGCCATCGGCCAGTAGAGCCGGTACACGCTGTGCGGCAGGTCGCCCGCCAACAGCGACCCGGGTTTGATGAACGGCAGCAGGTTGCTCAGCAGCTTGACCTCGTGGTCGTTGGTGCGGCGCACGATGTGAGCGGCGGTGATCGCACCGGGGTGCTTCAGCCCGGCGGCCTGCACCAGCTCTTTCAGTGCCTTCAGCGTGCTCTGGTGGAAGTTGAACACACGGTCGGCCTTGGTCGTCACCACCAGTGCCTTCTGGCGGTGCGGGTCCTGCGTGCTCACACCGGTGGGGCAGTCGCCCGTGTGACACGCCTGCGCCTGGATGCAACCGAGCGCGAACATGAAGCCGCGCGCCGAGTTGCACCAGTCGGCACCCAAGGCCATGTTGCGAGCGATGTCGAAGGCGCTGACCACCTTGCCGGCGCAGCCGATCTTCACGCGGTGCCGCAGGTTCAGCCCGACCAGCGTGTTGTGCACCAACAGCAGGCCTTCCTGCAGCGGCGCGCCCACGTGGTCGGTGAATTCGAGCGGCGCCGCCCCGGTGCCGCCCTCGCCGCCATCGACGACGATGAAATCCGGCGTGATGCCGGTGACGAGCATCGCCTTGGCGATGGCGAACCACTCCCAGGGGTGGCCGATGCACAGCTTGAAGCCGACCGGCTTGCCGCCAGACAGCGCCCGCAGGCGGTCGATGAACTGCATCATCTCGATCGGTGTGGTGAACGCGCTGTGGCTGGCCGGGCTGACGCAATCGACCCACGGCGGCACACCGCGCGCCTCGGCGATCTCCAGTGTCACCTTCGGGCCCGGCAACACGCCACCATGACCGGGCTTGGCACCCTGGCTCAGCTTGAGCTCGATCATCTTGACCTGCGCCAGACTGGCATTGGCGGTGAACAGATCGGGGTCGAAGCTGCCATCGGGGTGGCGGCAGCCGAAGTAACCCGAGCCGATTTCCCAGATCAGGTCACCGCCGCCGGCGGGATCGGGGCCGCGGTGGTGGCGGCTGATCGAGCCTTCGCCGGTGTCGTGTGCGAAGCCGCCGCGCTTGGCGCCGGCGTTGAGCGACAGGATGGCGTTGGCCGACAGTGCACCGAAGCTCATGGCCGAGATGTTGAACACGCTGGCGCTGTAGGGCTGGGTGCAGGGCGTGCCACGGTCGCTGGACGGGTGCGCCGGGTCGGCGTGACCCGCCCCGATGAGGATCCGGAAGTCGTGCGTCGTCAAGCTGGTGGGCTGCAGCGAATGGTTGATCCACTCGTAGCCCTGAGCGCTCACGTCCTTTTGCGTGCCGAACGGCCGCTTGTCCGGCGCTCCCTTGGCGCGCTGGTAGACCAGTGAGCGCTGCTGGCGCGAGAACGGCGCCGCTTCGTTGTCGCCTTCAATGAAGTACTGGCGGATCTCGGGCCGGATGAACTCGGCCAGGTAGCGCAAGTGACCGACCACCGGGTAGTTGCGCAGCACCGAGTGCGTGCCTTGGCGGGTGTCGCGCACGCCCAGCAGCACCAGCCCGCCGAAGCTGAGCGGCAGCACCCAGGCCCAAGCGCTGGACATCGGCATCATCAGGGGCAGAGACAGGCTCACCGCCAGCGCCACCGCACACAGGAACCACACCGAATAGCGCAGCGGAAAGTAGTGATTCAGTTTTTCGAGCCAGGATTTCATCGGGCCTCCTCGCCAGCGTGCCGCAGGCGGGCAGCGCCCATCGTGCGAAACCAAGCACAGTGATGGTAGCGATCGTGGGTGGCGGCCCAAGCGGCGAAAAGACGCCATTAGTCGCGTCGGATGCCGCGACCTGACTGAGTGCAATCCCGCAACCCGGCGCCCTGCGCTGACCCTGCCGACGCAGGCGCCCACTCGTTAGAATTCGGTCCAGCGCTGATTTGCTCCGGCTTGCGGGCGCTCTACAAACCCAGCTAAATACAGGACCGGCGGGCGCCTCCCGCCACACACACCAAGATGCTTCGTTTTGCAACGCCGATGGTCCGTGAGGCCCGTC
>JAKFUQ010000307.1 GCA_021732645.1 Rhizobacter sp.
GGTGCGGTTGCAGCGAGGTCGTTGTCGATCAAAACGCGATCCCCACGCTCAGGTGCAGACGGACTTTGCGCGTCTCGTCGCCATACGCTAAGTCCAGGCGCAGCGGGCCGACCGGGCTGCGCCAGCGCAGCCCGATACCGTAGCCCAGCACCGGGTCCAGCTTTTGCCAACGATCAGCAGCATTGCCGGCGTCGACGAAGGCAGCGCCCCACAGGGAGGGAAAACGCGCCGAGATCGGGTGAGCTATCTCGGCGCTGCCAGTCATCAGCACACGGCCGCTGAGCAGCGCACCGGAGACCGTCGGCCCCAGCGAGCGGAACTCATAGCCGCGCACCGAATCGTCACCGCCGGCACGAAACAGCAGAGTATCGGGAACGCCGACCCGGCGGTTGCCCAGAATGGCGCCGCCCTCCAGCCGGGCGGTGGCAAACCAGGCGCCACCCAGCGGCCGGTAGTGGGTGTAGCGGCCATAGAGGCGGCCGAACGGCCCGCTGGCTTCGTCGCCGATGCCGCTGACCGCATAGCCCCCCGCTGCCTCAGCCGACACGGTGTAGCCATCGGTGGGCAGCAGCACGCTGTCGACGTCTCGGTAGATCCAGTGGTAGTTGCCGGTGACAGCGCGGTTGCTCACCGTGGTGGTGCCGGTGTTGGAGGTGGTGTCCAGTCGCGACTGCGTGGCCTCGAGGTAGTACAGGCGCTCCACTTGAGGGGTGTCCTGAGTGCGCCCAATCCGCGCTCGCCACGACTTGCGCACCTCGTCGACGGCTTCCAGTCGCTCGGCGCTGGCAGCGATGAGATTGCGGTACAGCCCTTCCAACGGGTACGAGGTCAACTCACCCGACCATGACTGCAAGCGTGGGCCCAGCTCCAGCTTGTTCTTTGCGATCCATTCCCAGCCAAAGGGCTGTCGGTGGGTGTGTTCGACGCTGACGCGCGGCCCGGTGTTGGCGCTGTAGCCGACGCCGAAGGTGGCCTGCTGCAGCGGCAGTTCGCGCACCTGCACCACGACTGGTGCTGCCTGCGCTGTGGCGGGGTCGGTGTCGAGCGCCACCGAGGCGCCCTCGAACAGACCGCTCTTTTGCAATCGCTCCTGGAAGTCGATCAACTGCGACTCGCGGTAGGGCGCACCCGGTGTTAACAACGACAGCTTCTGCACACTGTTCTCGCCGTAGCGCTGCAGGCCGTTGATGCGCACCGGCCCGAGGCGGTACAGCACGCCGCTGTCGGCGGCCACATCGAGCTGCACCGAATTCGTTTGCGCATCGACGCGGGCGGTCGTGTTGCCGAGAGTGGCCGCCGGGTAGCCGTCGGCACGCAGCTTGGACAGCGCGTTGTTCTTCGCGCCGCTCCACTGCGACTGCTGGAACGGCATGCCGGGCGGCAGCCGCCAGCCGTTGCGCACCTGCGCCAGCAGCACCTTCGCATCCAGCGAGCCAGCGTCGGCCGCCTCCTGCAGAGGGCCTTTCGCACTGAAGGCGAAATGATCGATGGTCGCCCGCGGGCCGGGCCTGACCCGCACACGCAGCAAGGGCAGGGCCTGCGGCGCGGCGTCGTCGCCTGCGCGGGTGACCTCCGCGCGTGTCACCGTCACTTCCGGGTTGAAGTAGCCCTCGGTTTCCAGCAAGCCCCGCGCCTGCGCGGGTGCGGCAGCGACGAGCCGGTCGATCTCGGCCGGCGTGATGTCTTCACTTTGCGGCACGTTCTGGAAGCGCGACAGGTCGAGGTAAGTTTCCAGCAACGCGCGCAACTCGCTGGGTGCCTCGATGTCCAGTCGGTACACCGCGATCGAGGGCTGGGATGCCTCAAGGGTTGCAGCGGCGTCCACCGAGGGTTCGGCACCGAACAGCGCCTTGACGGAGGCACAGCCGCCAGCGCCGAGCAGCATCACGCAGCAACCCAGGGTCGCTGCGATCCGTGACCTGCGCATCGGCCGCATCAGCTTGCCAACGCTCGCTTGAACGTGGTGATGGCGTTGTCCGCCGACATCGGATCGTCGGTGGCGACGGGGTCTTGCGTGCCTCTGAACTTCATGTCGCCTTGCTGTGCGCCAGCACCAACGCCAGGGCAGAGTCAGTATAGAGAAGCAAGGTTTCTTGCTGCGCTGAGTGGCTGCTCATCCGGGGACGACGGGGCGAGTAGGGGGCGCCTTTATACTTCCCGGATGCTTTTCAACCTGTCAATCGCACCTGCCTGACCATGAGATCACTGTCCGCGTTCGCCCTGTCGTTGAGTTTGATGTTCGGCACGTTCAGCACCGCTGTCGTGGCACAGGATGCAAAGGCCGGTGAGGGCAAGGCTCAGTTGTGTATCGGCTGCCACGGTATTGCTGGCTACCAGGCCAGCTTCCCCGAAATCCACAAAGTGCCGATGATTTCAGGCCAGAGCGCGCCTTACATCGTGTCGGCGCTCGCTGCCTACAAGAAGGGCGACCGCCTGCATCCGACGATGCGTGGCATCGCTGTGGCACTCAGCGATCAGGACATGGCCGATTTGGCGGCGTTCTATGAATCGCAAGGCAAGAGCGTGGCGTCGGTGCCTGCGGGCCCGCCGAAAGTGGCGCCGTCTGCACGCGTGGCCGAACTGCTGAAGAAGGCGAACTGCGCTTCCTGCCACGGCGAGAATTTCACGACGCCCATCTCGCCCACTTACCCGAAGATCGCCGGCCAGCATCCTGACTACCTGTATTTCGCGTTGAAGTCTTACTTCATCGAGGGCAATCCGAAGGTGGGCCGCAAACACGCCATCATGGGCAGCATGGTGCGTCAGTACACGAACGCCGACTTGAAGGAAATGGCGAACTACATCGGCTCATTGCCGGGTACGTTGCAAACGGTTCCACAGTCGCGATTCCGTTGACGCTGGCGGCAGCTCGCCGCGTCACCATCAGCAAGGCCGCCCTCGGGGCGGCTTTTTCTTTGCCGCGTGTCGAATCAGTGCTGTTGAGGCGGTGCGCCGTCTCAAGGTGTGTCGTGCGCAGTCCGATATAGGCTGACGTGACTACAGCCAATCTCAAGAAGGTCCCGGTGGACCAAATGCGCCTGGGCATGCACCTGCACGAGCTGTGCGGTGCCTGGCTGGACCATCCGTTCTGGAAGACGAAGTTCGTGCTGTACGACCCGGCCGACCTGTCCAGGTTGCAAAGCAGCGGCATCACGGAGTGCTGGATCGACCTTTCCAAGGGGCTGGACGTGGCGAGCTCCGCTGACCACGCGCTAGCCGCTGAAGGTTTGGGCCACGCTGCTCGGAAATCGCAGCCAGGCGCTGTGGATGCCGAAATCGCGACCGATCTGACCCGCGCCGCTGCGGTGCCGACTGAGGCGCCCGCAGCGTTCGCGGCCGAGGTGCAACGTGCCGCAGCACTTTGCAACGAGGCACGGGCGGCGGTGCTCTCGCTGTTCGCCGAGGCGCGCATGGGCCGCGTGGTCGACAGTGGGCAGTGTGCCGAACTGGTTGACGAGATCGCCAGCTCGGTCTGGCGCAACCCGACGGCGCTGCTCTCGTTGGCGCGGCTGAAGACCCACGACGATTACAGCTACATGCATTCGGTCGCTGTGGCGGCCTTGATGGCGGCGCTGGCCAGGCAGCTCAATCTGGACGAGCCCCAGATCCGCCTGGCCGCCCAGGCAGGCCTGCTGCACGACCTCGGCAAGGCGACGATGCCGCTGCACATCTTGAACAAGCCCGGACGACTCACCGATGACGAGTTCACCATCATCCGCACCCACCCTCAGCAAGGCCACGCCCTGCTGCAGGCTGGCGGAATGTCTCAGGATGCGGTGCTTGAGGTCTGCCTGCATCACCATGAAAAGATGGATGGATCGGGCTATCCGGGCAAGCTCTCGGGCGACCAGATCCCGCTGTTCGCGAAAATGGGCGCGGTGTGTGATGTCTATGACGCCATCACCTCGAACCGCCCTTACAAGCAGGGTTGGGACCCAGCAGAGTCGATCGCCAAGATGGCGAGCTGGGCCCAGGGGCACTTCGATCCGGTGATCTTCAAGGCCTTTGTGACCAGCCTGGGCATCTACCCCGTGGGCTCCATGGTGCGACTGAAGTCGGGCCTGCTGGCCGTGGTCACCCAGCAAAATGAACATGCCTTGACCAGCCCCGAGGTCAAGGTCTTCTTCTCGACCAAGCAGGGCTTGCATGTCACGCCGCGCGTGGTGGATCTGTCGAACGTGAATTGCGCTGATCGCATCATCAGCCGTGAATCGAACGACAGCTGGAAGTTCACCCACCTCGACGCGCTGTGGGCCGGTGAGGACGTGCTGCGCAAGCTGGGTCGCAAGGTCTAGCTT
>JAKFUQ010000013.1 GCA_021732645.1 Rhizobacter sp.
GTGAACAACGCTTCTTGCATTCCGTCCGCTCCGCGCATCGCGTTCACTCCGTGATCAATCCCAACACGGTATCCACAACGACCGCCCGCCACACGACGTTTACTCGTGAGCGAAATTCAACAGCCTGCTAGCGCCACGCGACTCGTCCAGGGGCTGGGTTCGCACCGAACCGGTGCCGATCACGTGACCGCCTCGGGCCCATGGCCCATGGGGCGCCACCGTACAATCGCCGGGCTACGCCAAGAGCGTTTGTCGCCGTTTCAACAGAGGATTTCACGTGTTCATTTCCGACGCTTTTGCACAAGCTGCCCCTGCCGCCACCGGGAGCCCCGACATGATGGGCAGCTTCGCCTCCATGTTGCCGCTGGTGCTGATGTTTGTGGTGCTGTACTTCGTGATGATTCGCCCGCAGATGAAGCGGCAAAAGGAGCATCGGGCCATGGTCGAGGCGCTGGCCAAGGGCGATGAGGTGGTCATCGGCGGTGGCATGCTGGGCAAGGTGGCGAAGCTGGGCGAAACCTACCTGGCGGTCGAAGTCGCGAATGGCGTTGAAGTGCAGGTGCAGCGCTCAGCGGTGCAGCAGGTGCTGCCCAAGGGCACCGTCAAGTAAGGAACCTGCGTCGGCTGTTGCGTCGCAGGTGCGAGCCCCCCATTGCCTCGGTGCTGGCCTGCGGGCCGGCCGTTGATCGATCGCCAGAAAGGCGTCATGAACCGCTATCCCCTCTGGAAATACGCGATCTTGCTGATCGCCTTGCTGGTCGGTTTGGTCTACACCGTGCCGAACCTGTTCGGGGAAGCCCCGGCGGTGCAGGTCAGCAGCGGCCGCGCCACGCTGAAGATCGACAGCAGCATGGCCACCCGTGTCGAAGACATCCTGACGCAGGCCGGTCTGAAGGCTGACTTCGTGCAGTTCGAAGGCAATTCGGTGAAGGCGCGCTTCGAGGACATCGATGCGCAAATCAAGGCCAAGGACGCGATCGGCAAGGCCCTGAATCCGGACGCCGCGAATCCCGATTACATCGTTGCATTGAACCTGCTGTCGCGCTCACCGCACTGGCTGACTGCGATGCATGCGCTGCCCATGTCCTTGGGGCTCGATTTGCGCGGCGGCGTGCACTTCTTGATGCAGGTCGACATGAAATCGGCGCTGACCAAGAAGGCCGAATCGCTCACCGGCGATGTGCGCTTGCTGCTGCGCGACAAGAACCTGCGTCATGCCGGCATCGCGCGCGACGGCAACCGCGTTGTGGTGCGCTTTCGCGACCCCGAGATGCTGAAAGCCGCGCGCAATCTGCTGCAGGACGAGATGCCTGATCTGACCTGGGCCGAGTCACCCGAGGGCACCGATGTGCTGCTGTCGGGCGTTCTCAAGCCTGCCGCCGAGTTGCGAATTCAGGATGCGGCGGTCAAGCAAAACATCAACACCCTGCACAACCGTGTCAATGAACTGGGAGTCTCCGAACCGGTGATCCAGCAGCAGGGCGTCGATCGCGTGGTGGTGCAGTTGCCCGGCGTACAAGACACCGCCAAGGCCAAGGACATCATCGGCCGCACCGCCACGCTGGAGGTGCGCATGGTCGACGAAAGCAGCGAAGCCGCTGCTGCCGCCGCTGGCACCGGACCAGTGCCGTTTGGCACCGAGCGCTACACCGAACGCAACGGCGCGGCCTTGATCTTGAAGCGCCAGGTCATCCTGACCGGGGAGAACCTGACCGATGCGCAAGCCGGCTTCGACGGACAGACGCAGGAGCCTACCGTCAATCTGACGCTGGACGCGAAGGGCGCGCGCATCTTCAAGGACGTGACGCGCGAGAACGTCGGCAAGCGCATGGCCATCTTGCTGTTCGAGAAGGGCCGCGGCGAGGTGGTGACCGCGCCGGTGATCCGTGCCGAGATCGGCGGCGGCCGGGTGCAGATCTCCGGGCGCATGACCACTGCCGAAGCCGCCGACACCTCGTTGCTGCTGCGCTCGGGCTCGCTGGCTGCGCCGATGGACATCATCGAAGAGCGCACCATCGGCCCCAGCCTCGGGGCTGACAACATCGCCAAGGGCTTCGACAGCGTGCTGTACGGCTTTGCGGCCATTGCACTGTTCATGTGTGCTTATTACGCGATGTTTGGTGTCATCTCGACCATCGCGCTGGCGTTCAACCTGCTGCTGCTGGTGTCGGTGCTCTCCATGTTGCAAGCCAGCTTGACCCTGCCCGGCATGGCGGCGATTGCGCTGACCTTGGGCATGGCGATCGACGCCAATGTGCTCATCAACGAACGGGTGCGCGAGGAACTGCGCGGCGGCGCGTCGCCACAGACGGCGATCCACAACGGCTACGAGCGCGCTTTCATCACCATCTTCGACTCCAACGTCACCACGCTGATCGCCGGGCTGGCGCTGCTGGCCTTCGGCTCCGGGCCGGTGCGCGGTTTCGCGGTGGTGCACTGCCTGGGCATCCTGACGTCGATGTTTTCGGCGGTGGTGTTCTCGCGCGGTCTGGTCAATCTCTGGTACGGGCGGCAGAAGAAGCTCAAGGGCGTGTCCATCGGGCAGGTCTGGAGACCCGTTGGCGATGCCGGCGTGAAGCGCTGAGTCGCCCCCCGAAGCGAGCAAGGAGCCCAGATGGAGTTTTTCCGAATCCGCCGCGACATCCCGTTCATGCGCTACGCGCTGGTGCTGAACGTGATCTCGGCGCTGACCTTTGCGGCGGCGGTCTTTTTCATCGCCACCCGTGGGCTGCATTTCTCGATCGAGTTCACCGGCGGCACGGTGATCGAGGTGGCTTATGCGCAACCCGCCGACATCAACAAGGTGCGCAGCACGGTCGAGTCACTGCAGTTTGGCGAGGTGCAGGTGCAGAATTTCGGCACCTCGCGCGACGTGCTGATCCGCCTGCCCGTGCGTGCCGATGTGAAGCAGGCCGAGGTGGTGTCGCGCGTGTTCGATGCCTTGTGCCAGGCCGAGGGCAGCACGGTGAGCACTCAACTCGTCAAGTCCGACAAGGGCGAGGAGGCCAGCGCGCCAGTGTGCGGTGACGTGGGCCGCGAACAAGTCAAGCTGCAACGCAGCGAATTTGTCGGCCCGTCGGTGGGCTCCGAGTTGGCGCGCGACGGTGCATGGGCGCTGGCGGCGACCATCGTCGGCATCATGCTCTATCTGGCGGTGCGCTTCGAATGGAAGTTTTCGATTGCCGGCATCATCGCCAACCTGCACGACGTGATCATCATCGTCGGGTTTTTCGCCTTCTTTCAGTGGGAGTTTTCGCTCTCGGTGTTGGCTGCGGTGCTGGCCGTGCTGGGCTACTCGGTCAATGAGTCGGTGGTTATTTTTGACCGCGTCCGCGAAGCCTTCCGCAGGTACCGCAAGCTGACGCCACCGCAGGTGATCGACCATGCGATCACCAGCACCATCAGCCGCACCATCATCACCCACGGCAGCACCTTGATGATGGTGCTGTCGATGCTGATCTTTGGCGGGCCGACCTTGCACTACTTTGCGCTGGCGCTGACCATCGGCATCTTGTTCGGCGTCTATTCGTCGGTGTTCGTGGCAGCGGCCATCGCGATGTGGCTGGGCATCAAGCGCGAAGACCTGATCAAGGCCTCCGGCAAGGAGCTCGATCCGGATGACCCTAACGCCGGGGCGGTGGTGTAGAGTCTTTTCGAAACCCCCCGCATCACCCTCACGAATCCATGGCGTCCACGGCCCACTCGATGGCCCAGGCCACCCAGGCCCGCCGCGCGTACGTCGACGGGCTGCTGGGCGGCATGCCGGGTGTGGTGCAGGCGGTCGAGCAGGGCGCGCGGCTGCTGCTCGGCCAAGTCGCCGATCCGGCCACGCTGATGCGTCGCCGTGACGCCGTCGAAGACCTGAAGAACACCGCCGGCTTCTGGCTGCAAGGCGCGGTTTCCATGCTGCGAGGGGCACTGAGCAGTGGCATGGTCTCGGCGACACGACCCAACGACCTGCCGATGCCCGGCGACCGGCAGCACTTCAGCCTGGTCGACAACGAAACCATCGAGGGCGAGATCCTCAGCTCGCGCCTCGCGCTGGCGGTGATGGACCGCGCCTCGTGGGAGTTCACCGACCTGCGCTCGCGCATGACGCTGCTGGAAGGTCGCGATGAACTCGACGCCAATGACATCTTGCGACCGCATGTGTTGGCCCGCATTGCGATCAATTCATGGCGCGCGGCGGGCCTGAGCCACGAGACCTGGCGTACCCTGCAAAACGTGCTGCACGAGGAGTTCGCGCACTTCAACGAAGAGGCGTACCACGAGGCGAACCGGCAG
>JAKFUQ010000222.1 GCA_021732645.1 Rhizobacter sp.
CATGGGCGCGTAGCTCGGGATGGCCTGCGCGGCCACCGTGCGGTTTTGGGTGTTGGTGAACTCGTACATCACCGTCGTCAGCTCACCCGGATGCACCTGCACACTGCTGACCGCGGGCTTGAATGTCCAGATGCCGCGCGAATTGGCGTCGAACTCGACGGTGATCGTGCGACTGCGGTCCACTTGCGTGTTGGCGTCATAGACCGCGCTGCGGCTCGACACGACCTTGTCGGAAAGCGTCAGGACATTCACGCCGAGCGCCGTGCAGATCGCCTTGTACAGCGGCACCAGCGCATAGCCAAAGCCAAACATCAACGCGGTGACGACCAGCAGCTTGGTGACCATCTGCGCGTTGTCGCCACGCAGCGCTGCTGCGGCGCGTGATGGGCGATCCACGGGTGCGCTCATGGATCAGAGCCCGAACAAGGCCGCCTTGACCAGGAACCCGATGAAAAAGACCACCGCGATCGACCCGAGGATCAACCCCAGTCGCAGATTGTTCTTCTTCTGCTCGGGTGTGGCCATGCTGCGCTCCATGCTCACGCCAAGATCTTCGTGGCCGAGGCGTTGAGCTTCGGCGGGGTTTCGAAGGTGTGGAACGGTGCCGGTGACGGCACTTCCCACTCCAGCCCCTCCGCGCCTTCCCATGGCTTGGCTGGTGCAGGTTCGCCTTTGCCGCGCATCATCGGCAGCACCACGAAGAAGAAGAAGTACACCTGCATCAGACCGAAGCCGAAGGCGCCGATGGAGGCCAGCGCGTTGAAGTCGGCAAACTGCATCGGGTAGTCGGCATAGCGCCGCGGCATGCCCGCCAGCCCGAGGAAGTGCATCGGAAAAAAGGTGACGTTGAAGAAGATCAACGAGCCCCAGAAATGGATCTTGCCGCGGGTCTCGTTGTACATCACGCCAGTCCACTTCGGGCCCCAGTAGTAGACGCCTGCGAACATCGCATACAGAGAACCAGCCACCAGCACGTAGTGGAAATGCGCCACCACGTAGTAGGTGTCCTGCATCTGGATGTCGACCGGCGCCACCGACAGGATCAGGCCGGTGAAGCCACCCATGGTGAACACGAAGATGAAGCCGACCGCGAACAGCATCGGCGTCTCGAAGGTCATCGAGCCGCGCCACATGGTGGCGATCCAGTTGAAGATCTTCACGCCGGTGGGCACCGCGATCAGCATCGTCGCGTACATGAAGAACAACTGACCGGTCACTGGCATTCCGGTGGTGAACATGTGATGCGCCCAGACCATGAACGACAGGATGGCGATCGACGCGGTGGCGTAGACCATCGAGGTGTAGCCGAAGAGGCGCTTACGGGCAAAAGCGGGGATGATGGCGCTGATGATGCCGAAGGCCGGCAGGATCATGATGTAGACCTCGGGGTGGCCGAAGAACCAGAAGATGTGCTGGTACATCACCGGGTCACCGCCGCCGGCGGGGTTGAAGAAGCTGGTGCCGAAGTGGCGATCAGTCAAGGTCATGGTGATGGCGCCGGCCAGCACCGGCATCACCGCGATCAGCAAGTAGGCGGTGATGAGCCAGGTCCAGCAAAACAGCGGCATCTTCATGAGCGTCATGCCAGGGGCGCGCATGTTGAGGATGGTGACCACGATGTTGATCGAGCCCATGATCGAACTCGCGCCGAGGATGTGCATCGCGAAAATGCCGGCGTCCATCGACGGGCCCATCTGCAGCGTCAGCGGGGCGTACAAGGTCCAGCCAGCCGCTGGCGCACCCCCAGGGAAGAAGAACGAACCGACCAGCGTCAGCGCCGCCGGGATCAGCAGCCAGAAACTGAGGTTGTTCATGCGCGCAAACGCCATGTCGGCCGCGCCAATCTGCAACGGGACCATCCAGTTCGCGAAGCCCACGAAGGCCGGCATGATGGCGCCGAACACCATGATCAGCCCGTGCATCGTTGTCAACTGATTGAACAGCTGCGGGTTGACGAACTGCAGGCCCGGCTGGAACAGCTCCAGGCGGATGACCATCGCCAAGATACCGCCGACGATCAGCATCGCGAACGAGAACAACAGGTACATCGTGCCGATGTCCTTGTGGTTCGTTGCGTACAACCAGCGCCGCCAACCGCGCGGCGCACCGTGATCGTGATGGTCGTCATGCGCGTGACCGTGGTCACCGTGGTGGTCTAGTACTGCACTCATGGAGCTTCCTTCTGTTACTGCTGATTCTGTGGCTGCTGATCGTGTGTCTGAAATGCTTTACTGGCGCGCGGCAGCCACCTCGGACGGCTGCACGGCTTGCCCGGTCTTGTTGGACCAGCTGTTCTTGGTGTAGGTGATCACTGCCGCCAACTCGGTGTCCGACAGCTGCTTCCAGGCGGGCATCGCGCCATTGTTCTGGCCGTTGAGCAGCACCTCAATTTGCTTGGCGTGATCGGTGTCCAGCACCACGGCCGCGCCGTCCAGTGCCTTGATCGCGCCTGCACCCGCGCCATTGGGTTGATGGCAAGCGGCGCAGTTGCTGGCATACACCTTCTCGCCGCGGGCGATCAAGTCGGCGGCGTCCCAGACCTTGGCCGGGTCGTCGGCCTTGGCCGACATTTCCGCACGCTGCGCTTCAACCCACAGTGTGTACTCCGCCTGCGTCACCACCTTCACGTGGATGGGCATGTAGGCATGTTCCTTGCCGCACAACTCCACGCACTGGCCGTAGAAGTCGCCTGTCTTTTCGGCGCGAAACCAG
This sequence comes from Rhizobacter sp., assembly GCA_021732645.1. Taxonomy (GTDB): domain Bacteria; phylum Pseudomonadota; class Gammaproteobacteria; order Burkholderiales; family Burkholderiaceae_C; genus PBB1. The sequence continues at coordinate 2,713 of JAKFUQ010000222.1, forward strand.
GTGTCTCGCACGAACCCCGGGATGGCGTCTTGCTTGATGCCAAAGGCCGGCACCATGAAGGCGTGGATCACGTCATTCGCGGTGGTGATGATGCGAATTTTCTTGTCGACCGGCACCACCAGAGGCCGGTCCACTTTCAGCAGGTAGTCGTCGCCAGATGGGTTGCCCGAGTCAGACATCGCCCGGTGCGCCGGGTCGATCGTCGAGACAAAACCGATGCCCGCGCCTTCGCCGTTGAGGTAGTCGTAGCCCCACTTCCACTGCATGCCGGTGGTCTTGATCGTCAGGTCGGCCGAGCTGGTGTCTTTCATGGCGACCACCACCTTGGTGGCCGGCAGTGCCATGCCGATGACGATGAGAAACGGCACCACCGTCCAGGCGATCTCGACCGTGGTGCTCTCATGGAAGTTGGCTGACTTGGCACCCTTGGACTTGCGATGCGCGAAGATCGAATAGAACATCACGCCGAACACAGCGACGAAGATCACCAGGCAGATGCCCATCATGAGGTAGTGCAGGTAGCGCTGATCTTCGGCAATCTTCGTCACGGCGGGGTGCAGGTCCAACTGGTTCACCGCCGGGCCACCGGGCAGATCGTTGGTTGCTGCGGCCAGCGTCGAAACCAACCACAAGCCCGCACCCATCACGGCCTGCGAAGTCTTCGTGGAAATTGCGTTCATCGTGTTCATCATGACTGCTCGTGTTGTCAAAGCTCTGCCGACGGCAGAGCACTTTGCGGCCGCAGCCGCGCCAGCCGAACCGCATGCCGCAGCTCATTGGCCAGTTGTCGCCTCAATTCCGGGCGTACGAAGCGCCCGACTTCAATCCGCTGTCCTTGCCCGAAGACCTCGATCAGGGACTCATCCCCGGTGACCGGCTCGACGCTGACCCACTCGGGGGCGAATTCAGCGGTCTCGACCGTGTTGCCCGAGGTGTGGGCCACCGTCAGCTTGCCCTTGCGCAGGGCGATGTTTTCCTGGTCGGCCGCATGCCGCGAGTAGGCCAGTAACGCAGCGCCAACCGCCACCAGCTCCAGCCAAGCAAATGCCATGACGAAGGTGGCGCCCTGCGACCAGAAGTACGCCGCAATCGTCAGCGACAAGACGCACAGCCCGCCAAAAATCGCGAACAGCTGCCTCGGGGCCATGGAGCAATTGCGCTTGAGCAGCCACTCGACCGACCAGTCGTTACCCGTTGCATCACTTTCTCTGCCAAAGCGCCATGCCGCTGGCAGCGCGGGCGCGCCAAGAGCGTGGGCATAGGAGCGGTTGGGCATCTCGAAGTGACAACTCAGTGACCGGGGCAATGCGCAACAAGGAAGGCCAGAGAGATTCCCAGGCCACAAATGCACGCATCGCGTTGGCGATATTTTCGCTAAATCGCGAGTTTATATGAGCACAGGGTGACTATTAAGGCCTTAGCAGGCTGTTGAATTTCGCCGCACCGAGTTGACTGATGTCCTCGACACGAGCTGATTTGCGTCGTCTCGATCACGATCCAAACGCTCGCCATCGAGGTCTTGGCCCTTGGGCACCGGGTGTTGTCCACCCAGCCATCGCATTT
>JAKFUQ010000187.1 GCA_021732645.1 Rhizobacter sp.
TGCTCAACGCCTACACCGGCGCACGGATGCTGAAAATTCCCACCGGTGCGGGCTCGACGACCACCCCGAGCGGCCTGGCCAAGATCAACGTCTGGCTCGATTCGGTGACCGACAACACCGCGAAACGCGTCTACGGTGCCGACTTGCTGGGCAATGTGTGGCGCTTCGACATCGACAACCTCGTCGCCCCCAACCAAAGCGCGCTCTTGCTGGCGCAGTTGAGTGTGTCGGGTGTGCCGCAACCGGTGACCACCTTGCCGCTGCTGTCCACCATCACCACCTCGGGTGGCGGCAGGGTGCCGGTGGTGTCGATCGGCACCGGCCGCTACCTCGGCTTGAGTGACCTGGGCGACGAAAGCCAGCAGTCGATCTACACCATCGCCGATCGCTTGCAGTCCAGCGGCCATGGCGACTTCCGCAACAACAGCCTGGCCGTCAACGAAACGGCGTCGGTGAGCACCGGTGGCACCGACGGCAGCATTGGCGCTTCGACTGTCGATTGGGCGACGGCTGCCGGTTGGTATGTGGACTTGCCCGCCGAGGGTGAGCGCATCGCGATCGACATGTCGGTGGCCAATGGGTCGCTGGTGGCCATCTCGGCGATCCCTGGCGGCACAGATTGCGCCCCGGTGGGCTCCTCGGTGCTGTACCGCATCAACCTCAACACCGGCAGCGGGGCTTTCGAGAGGCTGGGCGATTTCCTGGTGGCCGGCTTCTCGGTCATCAAGGTGAACAGCTCGGGCCCGAACGCGACCGATGGCGTGTTGAAGATCGTGGGTGTCAAGGGCGACAGCAGCCCCTTCACGAAAGACATCGATCTGACCTCGGGCTCGGGCCCGAGCACGCAGCACCGCACCTCATGGCGCGAGTTGGTGAACTGAAGCCCCAGCGACGCAGCCGGTTCGCCCGCTGCGTCGCGGGCTCGATCGCGGCCCATGCGCTGGCGGCCGCCGTGGCGGCGGCTACGGCGCAGCCACGGGTCGCTGTCGCACCGGGGCAGCAGACCACCGTGTTGGCGATGCGGGTGATCGCCGACCCGGCCGCAGGCTCAGCGACGACCCTGCAGCCGGCGGTGCAGATCGCAACCGTCGCCCCGGTGGCTGCCCTGCCGCCCACGCCAGCTGTCCCGCTGGCTCACGGGCTTCCTGCGCCCGCTGCAACGGCGGCGGCCATGAGCGCCGCCGACGACTACCTGCCCCGCGAGTTACTGACGCAGCCGCCGGTGGCCAGCGGTTTGATCGTCGTGCAGTATCCCGCCGAACTGCCGCCAGGTTCACGCCACAGCCTGACCTTGATGTTGTATGTCGATGAGGCTGGCGTGGTGCGCCGGGTTCGCACCGAGGGGTCGGCGCCGGTGCAGGCGATGGTCACGGCAGCGCACCAGACTTTCCTGCACGCACGGTTCACGCCGGGCCAGATCGACGGGCGTGCGGTGAAGTCGTTGATGGAGGTCGAGGTCACCTTCGACAGCACGCCGCTGGGCGACGCACCCTGATCGCCGCTGCGGTTCACGCAGCCGACTTGCGGCGGTAGTTCCGGTAGTGGTAGGCCAAGCCCTGCGGCGTGGTGTGCGACTCGCAAGACACCGCCATGAAATCCTGGCGTGGCCAGTCGGGGAAGTGCGCGTCGGCATCGAAGGCGGCGTCGATTTCAGTCAGCCACAGCTCATCGGCCCACGGCAGTGCCAGCGCATAGATGTCGGCCCCACCGATCACGCACACGCGCTCGCACTCGCCTGCCAGCGCCATCGCAGCGGCCAGGCTGGGGGCGCGCTCCGCCCCCTCGGCGTGCCATTGTGGGTTGCGGGTGACCACGATGTTGCGCCGCCCCGGCAGCGGCTTGCCGATCGAGTCCCAGGTCTTGCGGCCCATGACGACAGGGTGACCCAGCGTCAGCCGCTTGAAGCGGGGCAGGTCGCCCGGCAAATGCACCAGCAGGCGGTTGTCCTTGCCGATGGCGCCCTGCTGGGCGATGGCGGCGATCAGGGTGAGGGTGGGCCGGTTCACGCCGAATTGTCGCCCGATGACAGCAGGCCGATCAGCAGTTCGATCACCGGGCCAGTGTGATGACCTGGTTCTGCCGCTTCAGCGTCTGCTTGGACTGCGCCTTCGCACCGGCCACCTGCACCTCGATCTTGCGCAGGCGGGGGAAGGCAGTGAACAGGCCGACCTCCAGCGTGGTCAGTCGGTCGGCGTGCGCGCAGGTGAATTCATAAAGGGCGTCGAGGTCGGCATGTTCGCCGGGCGCGGGCGACGTCGTTTGCAAGGCAGCGGATTCGATGCGCACCTTCGTCGGCACGCACCGCGCGGACGCGTTCGGCTTGAACAGCGTGGCCGCCTCACCCATGCGCTGAAGCAAGGCGTCGGCCGAGCGCCGCTCGGCAGGCGTGCGCGGTGCGCGCTCGAAGCCAAGCAGGCTGTCGAGTGGGGACGTAAGTTGCACCGTCAACACTTGCTTGTCGACGGCAACGTCGAGGCGCATCGAGCCATGCACGTGGGCAGCCTCGGTGGCGTGGCTCGCGCTCGTCGCAAAGAGCATCGCTGAGCCTATGGCCAAGCGCAGAGTGGCGGCTTGCAGAGCGGGGTTCATGGGGGGATTTCTGGGGTGGCCTGGGTCGATTGACCCGGATCATCTCAGATGGGGCGCCCTGCGCTCAAGGCAGCGTGGCCGCCTCTTTGCCCTGCGCCATGTGCAGCCGCATCAGGTGCTGCGCGCGCTCGGCATCGCGTGCCTGCAAGGCGGCCATGATGTCGCGGTGCTCCTGCAGCGACGCGGCCAGCCGGCCGTCTTTCAGCAAGGAGTGGTGGCGGTTGAGCTTCATCACCTGCCGCATGTCGGTCACCATCTGGTTGCGCCAGCGGTTGTCGGCGATCTCCAGCACACGCATGTGGAAGCGCTCGTTGACGGCGAAGTAGACCTCGGCGTCGGCCACCGCGTCTTCGAGTTCACGGTGCAACGTGGCGAGGTCGGCCAACTGGGCCTCGGTCGCCTGCTGGGCCACCACGCCCACCGCGTCGCATTCGAGCACCGACAGCAGATGGAACACCTCGGACAGGTCGCGCTCGGAGACTTCGGTGACATATGCGCCTCGGCGCAGCTTCATCGTCACCAGGCCCTCGGCGGCCAGCACTTTCAAGGCTTCGCGCAGGGGGGTACGGCTGGTGCCGTACTCGATGGCCAGCGCTTGTTCGTCGATCCAACTGCCCGGCGCCAGACTGTGCGACATGATTTTCGAGCGCAGCCGCTGCGCCACCTGCTGGTACAGGGCGGTCGAGGGCAGGCTCACGCGCTCGTCACCGGCGCGTGTGCCGGTGGCCAATGGCGAGCGGGGAAGGGCGTCGTGCGGCTGCATGCAGAGGGGAGCGTGACGGGGAAGTGTGTCTATAATTCAGTTTTGGATTATGCATGATGCGTGCGACGCTGACCGACGCGTGCACAACGGAGCCTCCATGTCTGACCCGATGCACCTGAACTCCGATGCCCTGGGCACCTGGCACCAAGCCGCCGCCAAGTCGGCGCCGGGCGGCCAGGTCGATGCGTTGAACTGGGTCACGCCGGAGGGGCTGGTCGTCAAGCCGCTGTACACCGCTGCTGACTTGAAAGACCTGAACTACACCGACACGCTGCCTGGCTTCCCGCCCTACCTGCGTGGCCCGCAGGCCACGATGTACGCGGTGCGGCCGTGGACGATCCGCCAGTACGCCGGGTTCTCGACCGCCGAAGCGTCGAATGCTTTTTACAAGAAGGCCTTGGCCGCGGGCGGGCAGGGCGTGAGCGTCGCTTTCGATCTGGCCACGCACCGCGGTTACGACAGCGACCACCCGCGCGTGACGGGCGATGTGGGCAAGGCGGGCGTGGCGATCGACAGCGTGGAAGACATGAAGATCCTCTTCAACGAGATCCCGCTCGACAAGGTCAGCGTGTCGATGACGATGAACGGCGCCGTGCTGCCGGTGCTCGCGGCCTATGTCGTCGCGGCCGAAGAGCAAGGTGTGTCGCAGGAGTTGCTCGCGGGGACCATCCAGAACGACATCCTCAAGGAGTTCATGGTCCGCAACACCTACATCTACCCGCCCGAGCCGAGCATGCGCATCGTCGGCGACATCATCGCGTACACGGCGAAGCAGATGCCGAAGTTCAACTCGATCAGCATCTCGGGCTATCACATGCAGGAGGCCGGTGCGAACCAGGCGCTGGAATTGGCCTTCACGCTGGCCGACGGCAAGGAGTACGTGAAAACCGCGCTGGCCAAGGGCCTC
>JAKFUQ010000190.1 GCA_021732645.1 Rhizobacter sp.
GGTTGGGTGGGGATCGCTGCTGGGTTTCAGGTCAGCGGCACCCAGGCCACTGGTCGTTCTGGCCGCAGTATCACGCTGCCGCCGTCAACCGAAGGCACGAATTTTTGCCGTCAACTCCTCGGCATTCACGGGCTTGACGATGTAGTCACGAGCCCCCTGGCGGATGCCCCAGACCTTGTCGGTTTCCTGATTTTTGCTGGTGCACATGATGACCGGCACCCGAGCGAAGCGGGGGTCACGGGTGATGGAGCGGGTCAGCTGAAAGCCGTTTTGACCCGGCATCACCACGTCCATCAGGATCAGGTCGGGGGTCTGCTCTTCCAGGCGGCGCATGGCTTCTTCGCCGTTCTCGGCGGTGCGTACGGCATAGCCCTGCTTCTTCAGGAGGTCCGACACGACATACAGCTCCGTTTTCGAATCGTCGACCAACAGAATGTTCTTGATTGCCATTTCTTGTCCTCGAGAGTCGATTTCAGCACCGAGCCCCGTTTTGAAGCAAGCCGTGCGCCGCGAAAACAATGACAAATCGCGTCAGCCTGGCGCCACCGCGGTGTCTTCCTTGAGGTGCAGACGCACCGCGTCGAGCAACTGGTCCTTGGTGAACGGCTTGGTCAGGTAGTCCTGCGAGCCGACCATGCGACCTCGCGCCTTGTCGAACAATCCGTCCTTCGACGACAACATGATCACCGGCAAGTCGGCGTAGCGGCTGTTGCGCTTGATGATGGCGCAGGTCTGGTAGCCGTCGAGCCGGGGCATCAGGATGTCGCAGAAAATCAATGCTGGCGCGTGGTCGTTGACCTTCGAGAGCGCATCGAAGCCGTCTTCAGCCAGGTAGACCTCGTAGCCGCCCTGCTTGAGAAATATTTCCGCGCTGCGGCGGATGGTGTTGCTGTCATCGATCACCAACACCCTGGTCCTGGGCTGTGGCGCTGCGTTGTCACTGTCCACTGACATTCTCCTCATCAGGGCACACCCGTGCCCCGCCTGTCGGGTTATCGGTCAGACCTGCACCATCTCAAAGTCTTCTTTTCGGGCACCGCACTCCGGGCACGTCCAGTTCATCGGTATGTCTTCCCAGCGGGTGCCGGGCGCGATGTGGTGCTCTGGATCGCCGGTGGCCTCGTCGTAAATCCAGCCGCAGATCAGGCACATCCAGGTTCGAAGGTCGGTCACAGCGGCTTTGGACGGGTCATTACAATGAAAATCATTCTACCGACGCGGCGTGCTCAGCGCGTGTGCTTCGGTAACGCGTTGGCCTGCGACACTGTCCGTTCGATCTCCTCATCGCTCCCAGCCCTGTTGGCGCGCCCGCCCTCACTCACCCGAGTCTTTCGCCATGACCGCACAACCCCAGGCGACCGCCGACCCCACGGAAGAACTGCTGGAATCGCCCTCCCCGGCCTGCGTGATGAGCTTCAACGCCGCCGATGCGACCGGTGCCGGTGGTGTCAGCGGCGACGTCTCCACCATCGCGGCCATGGGCGCGCACGCGCTGCCGGTCATCACCTCGATCCTGTTGCGTGACACGGCAGAGGTGTTCGATCACCACGCGATCGACCCCGATGTGGTCGCCGAACAGGCGCGCAGCGTGCTTGAAGACATCACGATCGCGGCCTGGAAAGTAGGCTTCCTGGGCTCGGCCGAAGCGGTCGGCGCTGTGGCGGAGATCCTGTCGGACTACCCCGACGTGCCGCTGGTCGCCTACATGCCCAACCTGTCGTGGCTGGAAGAAGACCAGCAGCAGGCCTACCTGGACGCGTTTCGGGAACTGGTGCTGCCGCAGACCGAGGTGCTGGTCGGCAGCCACCAGACCCTGACCGACTTCCTGCTGCCCGACTGGGATGCCGACCGCCCCACCTCGCCACGCGAGTTGGCGGTGGCGGCGGCCGAACATGGCGCCAACTATGTGCTGGTGACCAGCGTGCTGATCACCAGCGGCAAGAACGCCGATCAGCACCTGGACAATGTGTTGGCGTCGCCCCAGGGTGCGTTGACCGGCGAGAAGTTCGAGCGCTTCGACGCCAGTTTCATCGCCGCGGGTGACACCCTGTCGGCCGCGCTGGCGGCCTTGTTGGCATCGGGCAGCGAGCTGCACACCGCTGTGGGCGAGTCGCTGGCCTTTCTGGATCAAGCGCTGGATGCCGGCTTCCGCCCTGGCATGGGCAATGTGGTGCCCGACCGCTTTTTCTGGGCGCTGGCACCGGGTGAGGATGAAGCGGCCGCCGACGGTGAGGCCACCGCCACCCCAGAGACGCCCGGCACCCGCCACATCCACTGACGCGCCCAGGCGCGTCCTTGCGCAAACCACTGCGGCCCCCGCCCCACTTTCACCATGACCAGCACCAACGCACAACTCTTCGAACGCGCCCAGCGCGTCATCCCCGGCGGTGTCAACTCGCCGGTGCGCGCCTTCCGCGCGGTCGGCGGCACGCCGCGCTTCATCGCCCGGGCGCAGGGGCCGTACATCTATGACGCCGAAGGCAAGCGCTACATCGACTACATCGGCTCCTGGGGGCCGATGATCCTGGGCCACGGCCACCCCGCCGTGCTCGATGCGGTGCAGAAGGCGGCGCTCGATGGCTTCTCATTTGGCGCACCCACCGAGCGCGAGATCGAGCTGGCCGAGGAGATTCTGAAACTGGTGCCCAGCATGGACCAGGTGCGCCTGGTCAGCTCGGGCACTGAAGCAGCGATGAGTGCGCTGCGGCTGGCCCGCGGCGCCACCGGCCGCAACAAGATCGTCAAGTTCGAGGGCTGCTACCACGGCCATGCCGATGCGCTGCTGGTCAAGGCGGGCTCGGGCCTGGCCACCTTCGGCAACCCGACCAGTGCCGGCGTGCCGGACGACGTGGTCAAACACACCGTCGTGCTCGAATACAACAACCTCGCCCAGCTCGACGAAGCCTTCAGCCTGCATGGCAGCGACATGGCCTGCGTGATGATCGAGCCGATCTGCGGCAACATGAATTTCGTGCGCGCCAGCGTGCCCTTCATGACCCGGTTGCGCGAGTTGTGCACCAAGCATGGCGTGCTGCTGGTGTTCGACGAGGTGATGACCGGCTTCCGCGTTGCGCTCGGTGGCGCTCAATCTTTGTACAAGCAATTGATCCCCGGCTTCGCGCCCGACGTGAGCGTGTTCGGCAAGGTGATCGGCGGCGGCATGCCACTGGCAGCTTTTGGAGGACGGCGTGCGGTGATGGAGCAGCTGGCGCCGCTGGGCCCGGTCTACCAGGCGGGTACGCTGTCGGGCAATCCGGTCGCCGCCGCCTGCGGCCTGGCCACGCTGCGCGAAATCCAGAAGCCCGGCTTCTACGAAGCGCTGGCGGCCAGCACGCGCCAGATGGTCGACGGGCTGAGCGCCGCCGCCCACGCTGCAGGCGTGCCCATGGTCACCGACAGCGAAGGTGGCATGTTCGGCTTCTTCTTCGCGTCGGCACTGCCGCAGAACTACACCGAGGTGCTGGCGACCGACAAGGCCCGCTTCAACCACTTCTTCCACGCGATGCTCGACCGCGGGGTTTACCTGGCACCCGCGCTGTACGAGGCTGGTTTCGTCAGCGCCGCACACAGCTCCGCCGACATCGCCGCGACGGCGGCAGCAGCGGCACAGGCCTTGCAAGCGTGATCGCTGCAGCGTAAGAATTTGCCGCGGTCCGCGCGACGAAGGCTGTCAGCGCACCGCAAGGCGCACGGCAACACACGCACCGCAATTGCCCCGGCACCACGGCGACCCCATGCACATCCACATCCTCGGCATCTGCGGCACCTTCATGGGCGGCTTGGCGGCCCTGGCACGCGAGGCAGGGCACCGGGTGACCGGCTGCGACAGCAGCGTCTACCCACCGATGAGCGACCAGCTCCGCGCCTTGGACATCGATCTGATCGAGGGCTACGGCGTCGACCAGTTGGCGCTGCGTCCCGATGTGTTCGTGGTCGGCAATGTGGTGACCCGTGGCAACCCGCTGATGGAAGCGGTGCTCGATGCCGGCGCGGCGTACACCAGCGGCCCGCAGTGGCTGGCCGAACAGGTGCTGCAGGGCCGCCATGTGCTGGCGGTGGCCGGCACCCACGGCAAGACCACGACCACCGCGATGCTGGCCTGGATTCTGGACAAAGCCGGGCTAGCGCCGGGTTTCCTGGTCGGCGGGGTACCGCTGAATTTCGGCGTGTCGGCTCGCTTTTGTTCGAGGAGCCCGAACGCGCCCTTCGTCATCGAGGCCGATGAGTACGACACCGCCTTCTTCGA
>JAKFUQ010000290.1 GCA_021732645.1 Rhizobacter sp.
TGCCACCAGCCCCGAATCGCAGGCCCAGCACGGCGGGCGGCTGGTCTACACCGTGCCCATCGTCATCTTCGGCATGCTGCGCTACGCCTACCAGGTGCACAGAGGCCGTGGTGAGGACGTGTCGCGCGATCTGCTGCGCGACCCGTGGATCGTCGCTGCGCTGCTCGCCTGGGTGGGGGTGTTCATCGCGCCGTCGCTGTCGAGCTTGCGATGAACGCCCGCGCCGACGCGCTGCCAGCGCCGTCCACCACCGCCACCACGCCCGCGCTGCCGCGCTGGCTGCTGCTCGTCGGCGTGGCGGCGCTGCTGTTTCGCGGCTGGCTGGCGTATGCACTCCCGATCACCGGCGACGAGGCCTACTTCTACTGGTGGGGCGTGGACCCGGACTGGGGCTATTACGACCACCCACCGATGGTCGGCTGGCTGATCGCTGCGATGCGCGCAACGCTGGGCGACACCCTGTGGGCGATCCGGCTGCCGGTGCTGCTGCTGCCGATCGCGATCGGCGCGCTGTTGTGGTGGGCGCTGGCCGCCATCGACCGCACGCGGGCGGCATGGGGGGTGCTGCTGTTCTGGCTGGCGCCCATCAACTGGCTCAATGTGCTGATCACCACCGACACGCCGCTGATCTTCTGGTCGGTGGCGTCGGCGTGCAGCCTGCTGCTGGCCGAACGGCGAACCAAGCTCGACGGCCCGGCGTGGGGCCTCTACGCGCTGTCCGGCGTGCTGCTGGGTGCGGCCTTCTTGTCGAAGTATTTCGCGGTGGTGCTGGGCTTCGCGTACTGCATCCACTTCGTGCTGTTCCGGCGCGATCGGCTGGCGGCGTTTGCGCTGCTGCTGCTGTGCGCGCTGCCCGGCCCAGCGATCAACATCGCGTGGAACATCGATCACTGCTGGTCGAACATCATGTTCAACCTGATCAACCGCAACGCGGGGGAGCAGTTCACGCTGGCCAAGCCGGCCACCTATGTCGGGATGATGGTCTACCTGGTGTCACCCGTCGCCGCATGGCTGAGCTGGAAACACCGCAGCGAACTGGGCGCCGCGTTCCGAGCGCACCGGTTGCTGGGCTGCCTGGTGGTCGTGCCGCTGCTGTTTTTCGCCGTGCTGTCGTTCAAGAAAGTGATCGGCCTGCACTGGGTGATGTCGTTCTACCCGTTCGGCTTTGCCTTCATCGCGATCGGGCTGCCCGCGCACCGGCTGAGGGCCTGCGCGGTCGGCCTGGCCGTGTTGACCGGGCTGCATGTGGCAGCGGTCATCGGGGTGTCGATGACCTCGCTGGCGCAGTGGAAGTCGGCATCGCTCTACAAGGGCATCGTGCGCAGCGTCAAGACGACCGAGATGCTGAAGCAGGTCGAGGCACCCGGCGTGGTGCTGATGTCGAATGCCTACACACCGGCGTCGATCTACGGTCATGCGCTGCGCCAGTACGTGCCGGTGTTCGGCCGGGGTAATTTTCACGCGCGGCAGGACGATCTGCGGGTGGACTACAGCGTGTACGAGGGTCGCACGATCCGCGTCATCCGCACCGAGAAGCCGAAGCTCGACGACTACCGGCCGTACTTCGAGTCGGTCGAGTTGCTGAGCTACACCCAGAGCGGGCTGCCGTTCTACGCGGTCGAAGGCCGGGGCTTCAAGTACGACGCCTACCGTGACGGTGTGCTGGCCGACATTCACCGCCGCTACTACCAGATCCCGAGTTGGCTGCCGCTGGCAGCTTGCCCGTTCTGCGAGCGGCTGTGCGGCACCGCGCGCTGCTATTTGCCGCCAGCGGTCAACAGCATCGCATCGCCGTAGCTGAAGAACCGGTAACGCTCGGTGATCGCGTGGCGGTACAGCGCCATCACGTGGGCGTGGCCGGCCAGCGCGCTGACCAGCATCATCAAGGTGCTGCGTGGCAGGTGGAAGTTGGTGACCAGCGCATCGACGACGCGAAAGCGAAACCCCGGCGTGATGAAGATGTCGGTGTCACCGACACCCGCGCGCAGCTCGCCGCCGCTTTGCCCCATGCACGCGGCCGATTCGAGCGCACGCAGCGTGGTCGTGCCCACCGCGACGACGCGACCGCCGCGAGCGCGGACGCGGGCCACTGCCTCCACCGTGTCGGCCCCGACCTCGAACCATTCGCTGTGCATGCGGTGCAGGGCCAGGTTCTCGGTGCGCACCGGCTGGAAGGTGCCGGCACCCACATGCAGCGTGATGCGGGCTTGCTCGATACCGCGCGCAGTCAAAGCCTCCAGCAGCGGCTGGTCGAAATGCAGCGCAGCCGTCGGTGCGGCGACGGCACCGGGCCTGGCAGCGAACACCGTCTGATAGCGCCGCTCGTCGTCGGCATCGTCGGCATGCGTGATGTAGGGCGGCAGCGGGACGTGGCCGAAGCGATCGAGCAGCGCCTGTGGGTCGGACGGGAAGCGCAGGTGGAACAGCGAATCTTCAGGGCCCGTGCGCCCCAGCACCTCGGCATCGAAGCCGCTGTCGGTGTCTGCTTGCATCGCGGCTTCGACGCTCAAGCCGAAGCGCACCCGCTGGCCGCGCTTGGGTGACTTGCTGGCGCGCAGGTGCATCAGCACCTCGTGCCCCGGCAGCACCCGCTCGACCAGTGCCTCGACCTGCCCGCCAGTGGCTTTCACGCCGAGCAGCCGCGCCTTGATCACGCGGGTGTCGTTGAACACCAGCAGGTCGCCCGGGTTCAGCAGCGAGGGCAGTTCGCGGAACACGCGGTCGACCGGCGCAGCACCGGTGCCGTCGAGCAGCCGCGAACTGCTGCGCTCGGCGGCCGGGTGCTGGGCAATCAGCTCGGGTGGCAGCGCGAAATCGAAATCGGAGAGGGTGTGGGGCGTGGTCATGGCGCGATCAAGGCGCAAAGAAGGCGGCCGGATTGTTCCACGCAGGGGGCTGCTGCCCGCTTCGTCCGCGGTCAGAATTCGCCGATGCCCCGCACCGCCCAGAGCACCAACCCGAGCCCGACCGATGCCCGCGCCAGCGCTCTCACCGCGCCGGTCGCCAAGGCCAAGTCGGCACCGCTGCGGGCGATGGAAAAGCTGGGCCTGCGTCGCGACATCGACCTCGCGCTGCATGTGCCGCTGCGCTATGAAGACGAGACACGGCTCACCGCGATCGCCGAGTTGCACGACGGCGTCACCGCGCAAGTGGAAGGCGTGGTGCAGCGTTGCGAGATCCAGCTGCGCAACCGCCGGCAGCTGCTGGTCACGTTGACCGACGACGCTGGCGACACGCTGCTGCTGCGCTTCCTGCACTTCTACCCTTCGCACCAGAAGACGCTGGCCGAGGGCCGCCGCGTGCGCGTGCGCGGGGAGGCGCGCGGCGGTTTCTTCGGGCTGGAGATGGTGCACCCCAGCTTCAAGGCGGTGGATGGCGACGTGCCGCTCGCGATCTCGCTGACGCCGGTCTACCCGACCAGTGCCTCGTTGCCGCAGGCCTACCTGCGGCGCGCAATCACCTCGGCGCTGAACCGTGTCGATCTGAGCGAGAACGTGCCCGCCGAGCTGCTGCCGAAGGGCATCGCTCCCTTGCGCGATGCGCTGCGCTGGCTGCATCACCCGCCGGCCGATGCGTCGCTGGCGGCGCTGGAAGACCGCTCGCATCCGGCCTGGCAGCGCTTGAAGTTCGAAGAGTTGCTGGCGCAGCAGCTGTCGCAATTGCAGGCCAAGCGCGAGCGGGCGCAGCAACGCGCGCCACGGTTCAAGGTGGCCACCGGTGGCCTGCAGGAAAAGCTGCTGGCCGCACTGCCGTTTTCACTGACCGGTGCGCAGCGGCGCGTGGTGGAAGAGATCGCGGCCGACCTGCAACGCGCACGGCCGGATGCTGGCCGCGGTCAGGACATCAGCGTGCCGATGCACCGCCTGCTGCAAGGCGATGTCGGCTCCGGCAAGACGGTGGTGGCCGCCCTGGCCGCAGCCATCGCGATCCACAACGGCTGGCAATGCGCGCTGATGGCGCCGACCGAGATCCTGGCCGATCAGCACTTCCGCAAGCTGGTCGGCTGGCTCGAACCACTGGGCATCACCACGGCTTGGCTGACCGGCAGCCGCAAGGGCCGCGGCCGGCGCGAGATGCTCGAACGCGTCGCCTCCGGTGAGGCCGGCCTGGTGGTCGGCACCCACGCGGTGATCCAGGACGATGTGCAGTTCGCCAGGCTCGGTCTGGCCATCGTCGATGAGCAGCACCGGTTTGGTGTCGCGCAACGGCTGGAACTGCGCCGGAAACTCGTCATTCATGATG
>JAKFUQ010000273.1 GCA_021732645.1 Rhizobacter sp.
AAGGCGAGGCTCAGTGCCAGCGCCACAGCGCTGCGTGAATGATGTGAACGAACAGACATGATGAATGAACTCGGGGTGCGCGAGCACCGAGACGCGAGCGCAGAGCCCAGCGCTTCGGTGACGCTGAAAACAAGGTGACGCCGACGTCCATCGCGGACGATGGCGTGCACGCGACAAGGAATTCAGCAGGCGCGCTGGGAACCGGCCTGCGGCCGGGTGCGCGCTGCTCAGCCGAGGGTGGCGGGCGGTGCGCGGGCGAGGAAGCCCGCGCTCTGCGTGGCGTGATGCCACGCCGCGTGGACGGCGTCGGGCTGACCCGGCGCCGCAAAGGCCAGCGCCTGCACCGGCAGGCTGACCAGCAGGTCAGCGTGCGTCAGCTGATCGAACAGCGTGCAACCGGCACTTTGCGCATCGTGCCCGGCGAACATCGCGGGCAATGTCTCTTGCGCCTCACCCGGGGCATGCGGCGCGGCGGTTGCATCGGCATCGGCTTGGGCGAGGCCGAGATGACCGTCGTGCGGATGCACATAACCGTGCAGCAGCCCGATCGATTGCATGGCGAGTGCGGCCACGCACAGCGCCGCGGCGGACGCGATGCGTCGCGCGGCAGATCGCATCACGCCACCGGCCTCACGCGGCTGGCGAAGGTCTTGCGGAATTTCTCGACCTTCGGCGCTGCGACCATCGCGCAGTAACCCTGAAACGGATGCTTGGCAAAGTAGTGCTGGTGGTAGTCCTCGGCGCGCGAATAGTCAGCCACCGGCAGCAGCTCCGTGACCAACTTGCCGGCCACCTTGTGGTCGACCTCGGCCATCACCTCGCGGGCCACGGCCTGCTGGTCGGGGTGATGGAAGTAGATGCCCGAGCGGTACTGGGTGCCGGTGTCGGCGCCCTGGCGGTTCAGGGTGGTCGGGTCGTGAATCACGAAGAAAATTTCAAGCACTTCGCGCAGGCTGATGCGCTGGTCATCGTAGGTCACACGGATCACTTCCACGCAGCCGGTTTTACCGCTGCAAACCTGCTCATAGCTGGGCTGGGCAACCTGGCCATTGCTGTAGCCCGATTCGACCGCCGTGACGCCGTCGACCAGCTCGAACACGGCCTCGGTGCACCAGAAACAGCCGCCGCCCAGGGTGATGATTTGCAATGCCATGGTGAAACCGCTTTGTGAGTTGGGGATTATCGGGTGTAAGCCAAGACCTGATGTCGGCGCGGGCAGAACATTCTTTCCGCGGTTCACTGCCAGGCATGGGTGGCCGTGATGCCCATCGTCCAGGTGCGCGGCAGCGCGGGCTCGAAATAGCGGCCATTGCCTTCATTGACGATGACCGAGCCGGCGTAGCGGCGATCGGTCAGGTTGTCGATGCGTATCCGCTCGCTGAACTGCCAGCCGCCGACGGTCTGCCGCCAGCTGGCACGCAGGTTGAAGACCGTGCTGGTCGAGGTGGCATCGGCATTCGCGTCGTTGACATACAGCCGACCACTGTGCGCGACTTCGGCGGCGGCGCTGAGGCCACCACTGGCGTCGCCCGGCGACCAGGCCAGCTCGGCATACAGCTGCCGATCGGGCGTGCCGGGCAGGCGGTTTCCAGCACGCACCAGCGTGGCGGCACCGCCAGAGCCGCTGACAAAGGCATCGTCGAAGCGTGCCCGCAGCACGGTCAGGCTGACCACACTGTGCAGCGAGCGGCCCAGCTGCGCGGTGTGCGACAGCTCGGCGCCGCGCCGCGAGGTTCGCCCCGCGTTCCTGAAGGTCGACCGTCCACCCACGTTGCTGTTGACGACGATCTCGTCGTCGGTCGCGATGTGGAACACCGCCGCGTCGAGTCGCTGCCCGTCGCTGAGCTTCCACTTGACGCCGACCTCGGCGTGCCGACTGCGCGCGGCCTTCAGCGCTGTGTTCAACCCGGTCAAGCCGTTTGGTCGGTACGACAGCTCGTTGAAGGTCGGCGTTTCGAAACCGCGACCGGCGTTGGCGTAGGCGTTGAGCGTGGGCGTCACCTTCCAGGCGATGCCCGCGACCGGGTTGGTGGCACTGAAGGCGAGCCGGCCGCTGTCATCGGGGTTGCCGGGGACGATGTAGCGGTCGTCGGAGGTGAACTTGACACGGCTGTGGCGCGCACCAGCGGTTAACGTCCACTGCGGTGTGAGGTCGTAGGTCGCCTGCACAAACACATCGGTGCTGCGCACGGTGTTGAGCTCGTCGCGCTTCAAGTCGCCGCGTTCGCCGCGCGTGTTGACGTAGCCCTGGCGGTCTTCGCGGTAGGTTTCAACCTCGACGCCTGCGGTCAGCGTCATCACCCGACCCTCGGCCAGCACGATGCGGTGAGCGCCCTGCACGGCCGCGCCGCCATAGGTGCGATCGAAATCCACGATGCCGCCGCTGGATGTCGGTGACGCCTGTGCGGCAATCGGGATCGACAGCGCATTGGTCAGCTCGCGAGAGCCGAGGTAGCCACGCACCGACAGCTCGGTGGCGTCACTCAGACGGTGCGTCACCGTCGCACCCACCTGTTGCTGGCGCACCGTCTTGCGTGGATCCTGCGCCAGCGCCGCGAGGTAGGCCGGGTTGCTGCCGGTGCGGCGGCTGCGAAACTGCTCGGCGGTCAAGCCCAGCGGGTCTTTCGAGGTCGGCTGGTCCAGCACATTGAGCACGACGGCGACATGGGTGTCCGCCGTCCACTGACTTTGCCAGCGCGCATTCAGCTGGCGTCGCCTGGACTGGCTGTGCGGGCGGAAACCATCGCTGTGGATGTCGGCACCCTCGATGGTCAGCCCGTAGCCTGGGGTGCTGGTGCTCACGGTGGTGCCGACCTTCCACAGCCCGTAGCGACCGAGTGCGGCGCTGAGCGTGGCCGTGGGCACCAGCGCGTCGTCGGCAGTGAACACCTGCAGCACGCCACCGGCCGCATTGCCGTAGAGCTGTGCCAGTGGGCCACGCAACACCTCAATGCGGCCGACCGAACCGAGTGCCACATTCGACACTTGGCCCTGCCCGTCGGGCATCGTGGCCGGGATGCCATCGACCAGCACCTTGACGCCGCGGACGCCGAAGGTCGACCGCGCGCCGAAGCCACGGATGGACAGTTGCAGGTCTTGCGCCTCGTTGTTGCGGTTGCGCACGCTGATGCCAGGCAGCCGGCTCAACACCTCGTTGAGACCGATTTGCGGGCCCGCGTTCTCGATCTCTGCGCGGCCCACGGATGAAATCGCAGCCGGCACATCGAACGAAGGTTCGCGCGTACGCTGGCCCGAGATGACCACGGTGTCGAGCAACAGGGTCGAGGGTGCCATCTGAGCGCGCGCAGTGCACACCAGCGCGCCCACCAGCGTGAGCACCACGCCGATCAACGGCGTCGCAAGACCAGGCCTGATGCCGTGCCGTGCCTGCATGGGATCAGTTGCTGGTCAACGACAACTTGGCACTCGGCAGCCACACCTCGGCACCGTCGGCGGCAGCGCGCACCTTGGGCGCGGCAATGAACAGCCGTTCACTCGGCAGGCCCTTGGCCACCAGCGCATCGCGCACCGCCAGCCCCCGTTGCAGCGCCAGCTGGCGCATCGCATCGGGCGTGACCTCGATGGTCGACTTCAGCAATGCCTCCATCTCGGCCGGGGGCAGGCTCTTGGCCAGGCCGACGAGGTTGCGCGGCTTGTTCGGGATGTCGGTGTCCTTGTAGACCGCTGTCAGCAATTCATCGCGCTCGCCCGCGGCAAACACCGGCGCCGCAGGCGCAGGGGCTGCCGTGGCCGCCGCGCCGGCGCGCGCCGCTTCCTTCTTGCGTTCCTGCGCCAGCCGCGCGTCGAGCGCCGCCTGCACATAGGCCTCGCGCTCGGCGGCGGGATCCGACACGCCCGTCACCGTCATCCGCAGCGCGGGCCGGTCGGTGAGGGCCTGCGCCACCTTGTCCAGCGCTGCCGAGCCGGCCGCGCTGAAATACGGCACCCCCGCACCGAAAGCCACCTCGCTGAGGTCTTCACTGCCCCCGCCAAACATCAGTGAGAACGGCGCTGTGAGGGCCTTTTCGATCAGGTTGATGATCACTTTGAAGATGATGCCCGCCACGCTGAACTGCGGGTCGTTCACCGAGCCGCTGATCGGCAGGTTGATGTCGATCACGCCGTGGCGGTCGGTCAGCAACGCCACGGCCAGCCGCACCGGAAGGCTGGTGGCGGTCGGGCTGTCGATGCGTTCGCCGAAGGTCAGCTGGTTCAGGATCACCTG
>JAKFUQ010000239.1 GCA_021732645.1 Rhizobacter sp.
GATCTTGCTGCTCTAGGTTCGTAACGCGCTGGCTCACGAGTATCCGGAGAACCCGGCGCTTCAGGCGGCTACCCGCGCGGGTGTGAACACACAGAGAAATGGGCCCTCAACTGAACAGCAGCTTGAACCCCACCAACACCAGCACGACAGCAATCGCGGCGCGCAGGGCGTTCTCGGGCAGTTTGCTGCCGAACATCGAGCCGAGCAGGATGCCGGGGATCGATCCCAGCAGCAGGTTGCCGAGCAAGCCGAAATCGACATTGCCCATCAGCATGTGGCCGGTACCGGCCACCATCGTCAGGGGTATCGCGTGCACGATGTCGGTGCCGACCAGCCGGGCTGGCGTCATGCGGTACGGGTAGAGGTAGACCAGCATGACGACGCCCAGCGCACCGGCACCAACCGAGGTGAGCGTGACCAGAAAGCCGAGGACGACACCGGCCACCACGGTCATCGCCGGTTGAGCACTTTTGAACTGCTGTGGCGCGGTCGAGCGCAGCCGCTGGCCGAAGGCGTGGGTGCGCTTCTTGAAGATCATCGCCAGCGCGGTGAGCAGCAGCACACCGCCCAGGGCGTTGAGGATCAGCCCCTGCCGCAGTTGGCTCGCGCCGCTCAGGTGCAGCCAGGCCAGGGTGACGACGGCCGCGGGCAGGCTGCCCGATGCCAGGCGGCGCAGCACCTGCCAGTCGACGCTGCCCTTGCTGTGGTGCACGGTGCCGCCCACCATCTTGGTGATGGCGGCAAACCACAAGTCGGTGCCGACGGCTGCGGCAGGTGCCACACCGAACAGCAGCACGAGGATGGGTGTCATCAGCGCGCCGCCACCCACACCGGTCACGCCAACGATCAGGCCGACGCCGAAGCCGGCCAGCGTGTTCATCCAGTCCATCGCATGCCTCGGCAACGTCGGATCGCCGTGCGATGAATTCGTCTCAAGCGATCAACCCCAGCTCACGCAGCTTGGCAATCACGCGCTCGGCCGCCTCGTCGGCCGAGCAGTCGGCGGTGTTCACCCGCAGTTCGGGGTTCTCGGGCACTTCATAGGGCGAGCTGATGCCGGTGAAATTGCGCAGCTCGCCACGCCGGGCTTTTTTGTACAGGCCCTTCACATCGCGCGATTCGGCCACATCGAGCGGGGTGTCCACATGCACCTCCACGAACTCGTCAGTGCCGACCAGCCCTCGCGCCAGCGCGCGCTCGGCGCGGAAGGGCGAGATGAACGCGGTGATAACGATCAGCCCGGCGTCGACCATCAGCTTGGCCACTTCGGCCACGCGGCGCACGTTTTCCACCCGGTCTTCGTCGGTGAAGCCGAGATCGCGGTTGAGGCCGTGGCGCACGTTGTCGCCGTCCAGCAGGTAGCTGTGGCGGCCCATCGCATGCAGCCGCTTTTCCACCAGGTTGGCGATGGTGCTCTTGCCCGCACCTGACAGGCCGGTGAGCCAGATCACCGATGGCCGCTGGCCCTTTTGCGCAGCGCGCGCCGCCTTGTCCACATCGACATGCTGCAGGTGGATGTTGTGCGCCCGGCGCAGCGCAAAGTGCAGCATCCCGGCACCGACGGTGTGGTTGCTCATCCGGTCGATCAGGATGAAGCCACCGGTCTCACGGTTGGCCTTGTAGGCGTCGAAGGCGACCGGCCGGTCGAGCGAGACGTTGCACACGCCGATCTCGTTGAGTTCGAGCTTCTTGGCCGCCAGGTGCTCCATCGTGTTGACGTTGACCTTGTACTTGGGCTCGGTGATTGTGGCGTTCACGGTGCGTGTGCCCAGCTTCAGCAGGTAGGTGCGGCCGGGCAGCATGGGCTCCTCGCTCATCCACACCAGTGTGGTCTCGAACTGGTCGGCCACTTCGGCCGGGCTGTCGGCCAGGCTGATGACATCGCCGCGTGAGATGTCGATCTCGTCGGCCAGCGTGAGCGTGATCGACTGGCCGGCCACCGCCAGCGGCAGGTCGCCTGCGGCGGTGACGATGCGCGTGACGGTACTTTCGCGCCCCGAGGGCTGGGCGCGGATGCGGTCGCCGGGCTTGACCATGCCGCTGGCCACGGTGCCGGCAAAGCCGCGGAAGTCGAGGTGGGGTCGGTTCACCCACTGCACCGGCAGGCGGAATGCACCGCCTTGCTGGCGCTGCTCGCCCACTTCCACGGTTTCCAGAAAGCCCATCAGCGTGGGGCCGTGGTACCAGGGCGTGCGCTCGCTCGGCACCAGCATGTTGTCGCCCTTCAGGGCCGACAGCGGGATCGGCTGAATGTCGTCCAGGCCGATCTGCGCGGCGAACTCGCGGTACTGTTCGACGATGGTGTGGAACACCTGCTCCGAGTAGTCCATCAGGTCCATCTTGTTGATGGCGAGCACCACCTTGCGGATGCCGATCAGGCTGACCAGGTAGCTGTGCCGCCGCGTTTGCGTCAGCACGCCCTTGCGCGCATCGATCAGGATCACCGCCACATCGGCGGTGGAGGCGCCGGTGATCATGTTGCGGGTGTACTGCTCGTGGCCGGGCGTGTCGGCGACGATGAACTTGCGCCGGTCGGTGCTGAAGTAGCGGTAGGCCACGTCGATGGTGATGCCCTGTTCGCGCTCGGCAGCCAAGCCATCGACCAGCAGCGCGAAGTCGATGTCGCCGCCTTGCGTGCCCCACTTCTTGCTGTCGGCCTCGATGGCTGCCAACTGATCTTCGAACAGCATTTTCGATTCGTAGAGCAAGCGGCCGATGACCGTGCTTTTGCCGTCGTCCACACTGCCGCAGGTGATGAAGCGCAGCAGGCTCTTGTGCTCGTGCTGCTGGAGGTAGGCCTCGATGTCGCTGCCGATGAGGTCGGAGGTGTGTGCCATCAGAAGTAGCCCTCTTGCTTCTTCTTCTCCATCGACGCCGAGGCATCGTGGTCGATCATGCGGCCCTGGCGTTCACTGGTGCGGGTGAGCAGCATCTCCTGAATGATGGCGGGCAGGCTGTCGGCCTCGCTTTCCACCGCGCCGGTCAAGGGGTAGCAGCCGAGGGTGCGAAAGCGCACCTTGCGCATCACCGGCACCTCACCTGCCTTCAATGGCATGCGTTCGTCGTCGACCATGATGAGCGTGCCGTCGCGCTCGACCACCGGGCGCAGTGCCGCGTAGTACAGCGGCACGATGGGGATGTTTTCGAGGTGGATGTACTGCCAGATGTCGAGTTCGGTCCAGTTCGAGATCGGGAACACGCGGATCGACTCCCCCTTGTGTTTGCGGGCGTTGTACAGGCTCCAGAGTTCGGGCCGCTGGAACTTCGGGTCCCAGCGGTGCTGCTGGTTGCGAAACGAGAAGATGCGTTCCTTGGCGCGCGACTTTTCCTCATCGCGGCGGGCTCCGCCGAAGGCCACATCGAAGCCGTACAGGTTCAGCGCCTGTTTCAGGCCTTCGGTCTTCCACAGATCGGTGTGGATCTGCGAACCGTGGTCGAACGGGTTGATGCCCTTGGCCAGCGCATCGGGGTTTTGATGCACCAGCAGCTTCATGCCCATTTCGGCGGCCATCCGCTCGCGCATGGCGTACATCTCGCGGAACTTCCAGGTGGTGTCCACATGCAGCAGCGGGAACGGCGGCGGCGAGGGGTAGAACGCTTTTTTCGCCAGGTGCAGCATGGTGGCGCTGTCTTTGCCGACCGAGTACAGCATCACCGGGTTCTCGGCCTCGGCGACCACTTCTCGCATGATGTGGATGCTCTCGGCCTCCAGGCGCTGTAGGTGAGTCAGTTTCATGGGTGGGGAGGCGGTGGCGGTCGATCAGAATCCCAACCGACCCCCTGACGTAGGAGTGAGGGGCAGAGTGGACGATATTTCAACCACTGCGTCTATCAGATCGTTGCGGTGCAGGAAACCACCATGAACCATGTCAGATTGCTCGAATCCATTGCCGACCTTGCGCGCGACGCCGGTCAGGTGATCATGCGGGTCTATGCCACCGACTTCAACGTGCGCGGCAAGAACGACGCATCGCCGGTGACCGAGGCGGACGAGCGTGCCGAGGCGGTGATCCTGGCGGGCCTGGCGCGCCTGACGCCGGACATTCCGGTGATTGCGGAAGAGGCGGTGGCCGCAGGCCGAGTCCCTGACATCGGCGCTGCTGGCGGCCGCTTCTGGTTGGTCGACCCACTCGACGGGACGAAGGAGTTCATCGGCCGCAACGGCGAATTCACCGTCAACATCGCGCTGATCGAGGCGGGCCAGCCGGTACTGGGCGTGGTAC
>JAKFUQ010000126.1 GCA_021732645.1 Rhizobacter sp.
GCGACCGGCTTCGTCTTCGATGCCCCGACCGCGCCAGCGCTGGCGCAAGCGGCCCACCGCGCGCTGACGTTGTTCCGCCAAACCGACCGCTGGCGGCAACTGATGCGCCGGGCCATTGCACAAGACTACTCCTGGAATGGCGCGGCCACCACCTACGCTGTGCTGTACCGCCGCCTGCTGGAGGCTCCGCCTGCCGTGTGACCGGGCCCCGTCAGAGCTGCCGCGCTCAAACGCCCCAGCGCAATGCCGCGGTGTGCAACGGTGCATCCCACAGCGCCAGCCAGTCGGCATTCACGGCGCTGACGGTGATCGAGCAGCCGGCCATCTCCAGCGAGGTGACATACGACCCGGTCAGGTGACGCACCACCGTGAGCCCCGCGGCGGTCAGGATCTTCGTTGCCGCGCACACCATCACATAAAGCTCCATCAGTGGCGTGCCACCGAAGCCGTTCACTAGCAGGATCACCGGCTGCCCTGGCTTCAGTGCCAGGTCTTTCAGGATCGCACCCAGCAGATCGGCCGCGATCTCATCGGCGGTCGCCAGCTTGACGCGCTTGCGCCCCGGCTCACCGTGGATGCCGACGCCGACTTCCATTTCGTCGTCGCCGATCTGAAAGGTCGGCGTGCCCGCGGCCGGCACGGTGCATGACGTCAGCGCCACGCCCATCGACGCGGTGGCCTGGTTGACGGCATCGCCCAGCGCCTTGAGCGCAGCCAGCTTGTCGCCGCGTTCGGCCGCAGCACCCACGATGCGCTCGACGATCAGCGTGCCCGCCACGCCGCGGCGGCCGGTGGTGTAGGTCGAGTTCTCCACCGCCACGTCGTCGTTGACCAGCACGGTGGCGTTCTCGAGGTCCAGCATCTCGGCGGCCAGCTGGAAATTCATCATGTCGCCGGCGTAGTTCTTCACAATGAACAGCACCCCGGCGCCACCGTCGACCGCTTGCGCCGCCGCCAGCATCTGGTCGGGCGTGGGCGAGTTGAAAACCTGGCCCGGGCAGGCCGCGTCGAGCATGCCGTGGCCCACGAAACCCGCGTGCAGGGGCTCATGGCCTGAGCCACCGCCGGAAATCAGCGCCACCTTGCCCGGCTTGAGGTGGCGCCGGCGCACGAACTGGCGCTCGGCGCCCAGGGTCACGATGTCGGCATGCGCAGCGGCAAAGCCGTCGAGCGACTCGGCCAGCACGGTGTCGACATGGTTGATGAGTTTCTTCAAGTAGGGCTCCCGTTCAAAGCGTCAGTGGTATTCAAAGGTTTGCACACACGGCCCCGATGATCAATGCCATCGAGCGCGACCCGGGGTCGACATGGCCCAGGGCGCGGTCGCCCAAGAATGATGCGCGGCCCTTGATGGCGGGCATGGCCGCGGTGGCGTCGGCGGCATCGGCAGCGCCTTGTTTCACACGGGGGGCCATGTCGTCACCGCCTGCCGCGAGCAGCGTGGCCACCGGGTCCAGCACATCGAGCAAGGTCTTGTGGCCGACCTCGGCCTTGCCCAGGCGGGTGAGGGCGGCGATGCCGGCACGCAGCGCACGCGCCAGATCGGCGGGGCCCGGGGCGGTGGGCAACTCCTTGGCCAGCGTGATCAGCAGCGTGCCGAACACCGGGCCCGACGAGCCGCCGATGGTGGACATGCAGGTCATGCCCATCGCGCGCAGCGCGTCGTTGGGCGCCATCGCCGACAGCGCTTCCAGCTTGGCCTGAATGGCCAGCGCACCGCGCCGCATGTTCAGCCCGTGGTCGCCATCGCCGATGGCCTGGTCGAGGGCTGTCAGCTCGTCCACATGGTCGATCAGCGTCTGCGTGGCGCCCTGGATCACAGCGTTCAGGTTCATGGGAAGGGGTGTGGTGGGTCAGTCAGCGTCGCAGGAGGATAAATCGTGCGGGCACACTTGCGCCTATCGCTTCAACCTACACCAAGAGTCTTCCCATGCCCAACGCGCCCGACCTCCAAATCGCCGTCCTCGGCCTCGGCCTGATGGGCGCGCCGATCGCCCGCAACCTCGTGGCTCGGGGCCATGCCGTGCGCGTGTGGAACCGCGATGCGGCCAAGCTCGCCACCGTCAGCGGCGCGACGCCGTGCACGTCGGTGGCCGATGCCGTCGCTGATGCCGATGTGGCCATCACCATGCTGGCCGACGATGCGGCCGTGCATGAGGTGACATTCGGCTCGGGCGGCTTGCTGGGCGCGCTGCCGCGCGGCGCGGTGCATCTGGGCATGAGCACGGTGTCGCTGGCGATCGTGAGCGAGCTGGTCAAGGCGCATGCGTCGCACGGCCAGGAATACATTGCGGCCCCCGTGTTCGGCCGCCCCGATGTGGCCGCCGCCGCCAAGCTGTTCGTCATGCCCGGCGGGCCCGCCGCCTCGCTGGAACGGCTGGCCCCGGTGTTTGCCGCCATCGGCCAGGCCACCTTCCCCATGGCCACGCCGGAACAGGCGGCGCTGGCCAAGCTGGCCGGCAACTTCATGATCGCCGGCACGCTGGAGATCCTTTCCGAGGCGTTCGCGTTGGGCGAGAAGGGCGGCATCGACCCCGAGCAGTTGCTGGCCCTGGTTACCGGCACGGTGTTCGGCAGCCCGGTGGTGAACCGCTACGTCCCGATGATTGCCCGCACGCAATTCGAGCCCGCAGGCTTTGCGCTGCGCCTGGGGCTCAAGGATGTCAACCTCGTGCTTGCGGCCAGCCAGCAGCTTGGGCTGACCATGCCGGTTGCCAGCGTCGTGCAGCAGCACATGGTGAGCGCCGTGGCCAAGGGCCGAGGCGAGATCGACATCGCCGGTGTGGCGACCGTGGTGCGCGAGGCCGCGGGGCTGGGCGCGCTGCGCCGGTAGGCCATCAGCCGCAAGGACAAGCTCACCAAAGTCAGATTTACGGTGGCCCTAATTTCTCCAGCGCATCCAGTGGGCTTCGTACTGCACCGCCGCCGAGCTTGAGCACATGGGTGTAAATCATCGTGGTCGCCACATCGGCGCGCTTGAACGCGCGCTGGAAGGTCTGGTCGTACAGGTGATGACGGCGCACCACGCCGCTGCGAGGGTCGGTCGATTGGTGATCTTGTGGGAACAACCAGAACCAGGGCCACGACGCGCCGGCCTGCGGGTACTTGCGCTCCAACGCATGCGGAAGTTCCACACCCGCTGTGCCTGCAGCCACGTCATCCGCCCACACATGGCGTGAGCTTGCAATCTGCGCCCTCAGCGGCTGAGCAAGGGATTGCGGCAGCATCAAGACGCGGTCCTTGCCTCCCTTGCCAGCGCGCACGATCAACGCCTGGTGGGCAAAGTCCACATCCTTGATGCGCAACTGCAGGGCTTCATTGATGCGCATGCCCGTGCCATAGAGAAGTCGAGCCAACAGGCCGAACTCACCTGCCATGCCGCCCAGCACCGCCGACACCTCTTCGCGGCTCAGCACAACGGGCAACCGACGGCGTACCCGTGGCCGCTCGATCTGCTGGACCCAGGGCAGGCTGACCCCCAGCACCTTGGCGTACAAAAACAGCAAGGCCGACAGGGCCTGCTTGTGTGTCGCGCTGGCCACCTGCCGCTCGTCCGCCAGCCAGGTCAGGAAGGCCACTACCTCGGCGCCACCCATCTCCCGCGGATGTCGCAGCCCGTGAAACCGGATGAAGGCCCGGCACCAGTACACGTAGATATCTTCAGTGCTGCGGCTGTAATGCAGGTACCGAATACGCTCGCGCAGTTGATCCAGCAGCCGCACCGCACGAAGCGGAGGTAACCGACTGGCGGGAGGCGGCCGCAGCACCCCTCGATGCTGGTTCAGGTCAACGGCTGGACTCGACATGACTGGCCTCGCTGGGTGGGGTGAAACCCACCGTTGCACCGGCGTCAAGTGGCTGGCAGACTGTGATCAATGGACGCCGGTTTTGACACGAATTTAATGCTGTATAAAAAAACAGTCAACTGTCGAATTCGCTTTGGTAGTCAAGGACTTGGCATGCGAATCGCGGGCCTGGTTAAGCGGCAGCCCACCGAGTTAAGCAGCAGTGCGTGCTGCATAAACTAGTAGTTAGCAGGCTGTTGAATTTCGCTCACGAGTAAACGTCGTGTGGCGGGCGGTCGTTGTGGATACCGTGTTGGGATTGATCACGGAGTGAACGCGATGCGCGGAGCGGACGGAATGCAAGAAGCGTTGTTCAC
>JAKFUQ010000269.1 GCA_021732645.1 Rhizobacter sp.
GGGCTTGATGGCCACCACCTCACCGCGCGCGGTGTGTGCCGCCGCCAGCGCCGCCAGCCGCGCCGCCCAGGGCGAGCCGTGCACCAGGAACTGGGGGTGCGGCAGCAGCAGCAACCACTGGATGGCCCCGCAACGGGCCGCGTCGAAGCCGGCCAGTGCGGCCGCCGCGATGCAGATCTCGCGTGTCGTCGCATGTGCAAACCAAGCCGGTTGCATCGCCCGTACCGGCTTGCGGGTCAGACCAACATGAACCTGCTGTGGCAACAGAACGTAAGCCTGTTGTACCGCCCGCGACCCACCGACCAGCGAAGGCCGCTCCAGCGGTAACCCGTACTTCAGGCTGCGTCGCCAGTTGGAGATCGACTCACGCCAGCCGGCCTTGGCATGGCGGTGTGGCAGGTAGCTGTACAGGCCGTCGTCGATGTAGACCCGCCGAGCCGCTGGGCAGCCGCGGATCGCCGCGTAGAACTCCAGCCGGCAGTCGTTGCCCACCGCGATGGTCATCGGCTGCGTCGCTCGGCTGAGCTCAGTGACCGCGCGCAACACGCGTTGTCCTGACGCGGGCGAATCAATGGCCGCTAAGCGGTGCAAGCGCAACGCATCACAGCTGCGCGCCTGCAGTGCTTCGCCGATGTAGTCACGCGCACCGTCGTGCTGATCGACCAGTACCAACGTCTGCGCATGACCTTGCCATGCGCCGTTCATCAGGCCAAGTGCGAAGAAGCTGTGCAACGGCGTCGAGCTCAGGTAAAGCGTGCGGTCCATCGGCGGGTGGGCGGACATCAAGCCCCCAGTTTCCAGCCCAGCCACTCGCGCAGCACCAGCCGCACGCGCTCGAAACCAGCCGACGTGGGCAGCCAGGAGAGCAGCGGGATGTCGACTTTTGCAGCCAGTCCCATGGGGGCCGCTTCGATGTGCATGCCGGTGCCCACCGCCGCCGCGTCGAACAGCGCCTTGGCGCTCTGCATGTGCCAGCCGCGTGTCACGAGCAGCACATGGCGCACCCCCGAGGCCTGCAGCAGCGGCAGGCTGCGCGCGGCGTTTTCCCTGGTGTCGCGCGACTCGGCCTCGACCCAGCGCAGCGGCTGGCCGTATTCCTGCGCAGCGATGCGCGCCGCCACGTCGGCCTCCGCCGCATCGCCCCGGTTGGCCCAGCCGGTACCGCCGCTGAAGCCCACCGGCCAGCCGGTTTCGCGACCCAGCCACAGGCCGTAACGCAGGCTCTCCAGGGAGTACGACGACAGGTTGCTCATCCCGTACTCCGGCGCGTACGGCTCGACCCCGCCGCCCAGCACCAGGATCGCGACCTCGCTGCGACCGCGGGTGTCGCTGGTGGGAGCGGCGCCTGGTCGGCCCCTCGCGCGCAGCGCGGTCGTAGCGTTGGCGCGCGGCGCGGTCATGGCGTTGGCCCGCAGCGCGGCAATGCGGTCGGCGTGCAGCGGTGGCGCGGCGGCGAGCAGCAACGGTTCGATCACGCGGGCAAAGCCGGTGCAAGCGCTCAGCCAGAGCCCGGCCACACTCAGCAACACCACGCACCAACCCCAACCTCGGCGCGGCAGCATCAGGCGCGCGCCGACCAGCACCGCCAGCAGCAGGGGCACCGGCGGCAACAACAATGCCGTCAGCACGGGCTTCCACGTTTCGATGCCGAGCAGGCTGATCAGACTGTGCATGCGGGTTTCCTGGTCCGCGGCGCGGGAGGGCATCATTGTGGGTGAGGGCACCCGCATGACACGATAGGCACCTGAGCCCGTGTCATCGGTCGGGTCATACGGCAGGAGTCGAGCAGTGAAGTGGATGCGGCGTTTGGCGTGGGCGGGTGGGGTGTTGATCGGGGCGTGGGCGCTGGCCTGGGCGGTCGTGCCGCCGGTGCTGAAGTCGCAGGTACAGCAGCGTGCCAGCGAGGCGCTTGGCCGCAGCGTGACGCTGGGCGAGGTCAGCTTCAGTCCCTGGTCGCTCGAACTGACCTTGCGCGACATCGTGATCGGCGCTGCGCCCGGTGACCCGAAGGCGCCGCCTCTGCTCAAGGTGGCACGGCTCTATGTCAACGCAGACATCAGCTCGCTGCTGCGATTCGCGCCGGTGGTCGAGGCGTTCGAGGTCGACGCCCCGCATCTGCGCCTGGCGCGCACCGCACCCGGCCACTACGACATCGACGACCTGATCGCTCGCTTCCAGCCCGCCGCGCCCGAACCACCCCCCTCTGAGCCACTGCGCTTCGCGCTGTACAACCTGAAGGTCAGCAATGCAGCGGTGGTTTTCGACGACCGCCCAGTGCAGCAGCAGCACCGGCTCGAAGCGCTGAACCTGGGCCTGCCCTTCCTCGCCAACCTGCCATCGCAGATCGATGTGAAGGTCGAGCCGCGCCTGGCCTTCCGCTTCAACGGCACCGCCTTCGACACCGGCGCGCAGGCCACGCCGTTTGCGCAAACCCGGCAGGCCACGCTGCAGCTGAAGATGGGTGAGTTGGACCTGCTGCCCTACATCGGCTACCTGCCCGAATCGCTGCCGGTGCGCCTGCGCGGCGGCAGTGTCGCGGCCGATTTGGTTCTGGACTTCGCGATGCCAGTCAATGCCGAGCCCAGTGCCGCCTTGCGTGGCAGTGTGGGCGTCAACAACCTCGCCCTCAACGACGCTGCAGGCGCGCCGCTGCTGGAATGGAAGCGCCTGGCCGTGGCGCTGCGCGAGGTCAGGCCGCTGAACCGCGTGCTGGCGTTCGGTGCCATCGAACTCGACGCGCCGACGCTGCACGTGACTCGCGATCCGGCGGGCCGCCTGAACCTCGCCGCACTCGCAGGCCCGCCGTCAAAAGCCGATGCTGCATCGGCTGTGGCGGCGTCGGCGCCGGCTGCGCCGTGGAAGGTGCAGGTCGAGGCCCTTCGTCTCAACGGCATGAGCGTGCTGTGGGCCGATGCCAGCGTGGCGCCACCGGCCGCGCTGGCGCTGCAAGCCGTTCATCTGAAAGCCGGTCCTCTGGCCTATCCGTTCGCTGCCGACGGGGCCATGCCGCTGAGCTTGCAGGCCACGCTCGCTGGCCCGGCAGCCGACTCGCCTGCGCAGGGCGGCGTCGCGGTAGAGGGCAGGGTCAGCGACCGGCAAGCGCAGCTCGATGTCACGTTGAGCGCCCTCGCGCTTGAAGCGTTGGCGCCCTATGTTTCGCAGTCACTGCAGGCCCAGGTCAGTGGGCGTCTGTCTGCGTCGGCGCAGCTGAACTGGGCAGCGGGCGATGCGGCCCGGCTGACTGTCGCCCAGGGTGAGCTCACGCTCGACGACCTTCGGGTCGCCGATGACGCCACCGCCACCTCGGGCAAGGCCGCGGCCCAGCCGCCTGCGATCTTGCTGAAGCAACTGGCCGTGCGTGGTGCCGAGGTCGATGTGCTGGCACGCACCGTGGTGCTGGGCAGCGTCAAGCTCGCTCAACCGGCATGGGCGCTGTCGCGCGACCGGGACGGGCTGTGGAATGTGCAGCGCTGGGTCAAAACCACCGTGCCTGCAGCGCCCAGCGTGGTCAGCGTCGCCTCGCCACCGACAGTGCCACCCGCGGCCGCCTCGGGCGCCGACGCCGCATGGCGCGTCGATGTGCGCGATATCGGTCTGGCGGGCGGATCGTTGCGGTTGGCAGACGCCTACGTGAGCGGCCAGCCCGACAGCGAGCCGGTGCGCCTGGAGGTGCGCGCCATCCAGCTCGGCGTGCAGGGCCTGGCGTTGAATGGCGCCCGCAGCACCGCGCCCGCGAAGGTGCAGTTCAGCGCCCGCCTGCTCGGCCCGCGTGAGATGGATCTGGCCACCCCCAAGGCCAGCGACAAATCGGTGTCGGTGGCGTCGGTCGCTGCGGCCTCGGGCCTGCTCGACTGGCGCGGCCAGCTCGGCCTGCAACCCCTGATGGTCAAGGGTGCGCTGAAGCTCGACCGCATCCCGTTGCACGCGTTTGAACCCTATGTGCGCGATCGGTTGCCGGTGCGGCTGCTGCGTGCCGAGGTGGGCAGCCAAGCCACGGTGTCGGTCAAGGAGCTGCCTGCGGGGCTGGACATCGGTGTGGCCGGTGACGTGCTGCTGGCCGACCTGCTGGTCCACAGTCGGCCGCCCGCTGGCGCCAAACCCGGCCTGGGCAACAGCGACGAACTGCTGAGCTGGCAGTCGCTCAAGCTGGGGGGCGTCACG
>JAKFUQ010000189.1 GCA_021732645.1 Rhizobacter sp.
TCGGTAAGCTGGGCGTCGTCGATTTCGGACTGCTCACGCTGGTCACCGCGATCACCGGTTACTTCGCATTGATCGACATCAGCGTGACGGCCGGGTCGACCAAGTTCGTCGCGCAATACAACGCGACAGGTGACCAGCACGGCGTGCACGCCACAGCCAGTTTCGGCCTGGTGGTCTACGCCTGCATCGGCATGCTGGGCATGCTGGGCATGTTGCTGTTCGCCCGGCCGCTGGTACTGCATGTGTTCAGCGTCCCAGTTGAGCGAAGCGCGGCAGCGGTGCTGGCGGTGCAGATCGCCGCGCTGGGCTTCCTGGTGGGGCAGGTACAGGCTTACCTGCAGAGCTTGCCCGGCGCGCTGATGCGCTACGACATTTCGGGCCGGCTGGAGGCCAGTTTCGGCACGCTGGTGCCGGTGCTGACGGTGGCGTTGCTGGCACTCGGCCAGGGGCTGGTACAGGTGGTGGCCTTGCGGGTGGTGATGAGCGTGGTGCAAACCGCCGTGTTGTGCGTGTTGTTGCGCGGCCTCTTACCTGGCTGGCGCTTTGCCTGGCCGGGAGCTGCGCTGCGGCGGCAGTTGCTGGGCTTCAGCGCCTATGCTTTTCTCAGTCGAGTGGCAGCGCTCACCTACGCGCACGCAGACCGCCTGCTGATCGGCGCCCGCATCGGTGTGGAGGCACTCAGTTACTACGCAGTGCCCAGCACGCTGGCCAACCGGGTGATGTCGCTGGTGTTCCGGCTGTCCGGCGTCATGTTTCCGCACGCCAGCGCGCTGGCCGCCAAAGGGCGCGACGATGATCTGCGCCGCCATTACCTGCTGGCCTCGCGCTATCTGTTTTTCCTCAACGGCGCCATCTCGCTGACGCTGGCGATGCTGGCAGGGCCGATCCTGGCCATCTGGCTGAACCCCGAGTTTGCTCAGAAGGGCACAACCGTGATGACGCTGATCGCCCTCACCCTGTGGCTGGATTCACTGACCAACTTGCCGTCCCTCCTGAATGACGGGTTGGGCCACCCGCGGGTAACCGGGCTGTTTGCGGTCAGCCGTGCTGTGCTGGGCATGGCCTTCATCGCCATCGGCATTACCCAGGCTGGCATTGTGGGCGCCGCCGCTGGGCATCTGCTGGCGTCGCTCGTGATGAGTGCGCTGTTCCTGTGGTGGGTGCACGGCCGCACAGTGCCGGTGGCGCTGGGTGCGCTGGTGCGTCAAGCTTATGCACTACCGCTGGCCGCGCTGCTGCCGGTGGCCGCTTGCATGCTTTGGGCGCGTGGCTGGGCCACCGGTTGGCCCGGCTTGCTGGGGGTTGTGGCAGGCGCTGCATTGTTGTTTGCGTTGCTGGGTTGGTGGCTGGTGGTGTCGGCGCCCCATCGGCTGGCGCTCGGCCGGCGGCTAGCGCGCGTGGCTACCGCATGAACGATGACGTGAGGCAGCGCGCCGATGCACGCATCGCCGGCCTGGCGGGCTGCATAGCTGCCACGCCCCTGCGCGTCCTGCTGGTGTGCGAAGACATCCCTGGGGTCAGCCTGGGCGGCTTGGCGCGGCATGTGGTGGCGCTGGGCAACGCGCTGATTGATGCGGGCCATGCCGTCACACTGATGGGCCGCCAGCCGCCGTCGGCAGCGTTCACGCCAGAGCCCACTGGGTTTCGCGGCCCGTTCATTGCAGGGTTTGCCGATCCGTTTCGCGGCTGGAAAGAGCACGCCACCGGCGCCTACAACCCCTGGAAGCGGCCGTACTTTGCTCGCTGCATCGCGCAGGCCATCGCCACCCATGCGGCGGGGTTCGACGTGGTGCATTACCACGGCCACCTGCCAATGGTGGGCCGGTATGTGGGGCAGGGCATCCGCTTCTTGCAGACCCGGCACGACCAGGGCAGCGAATGCATCACCCACATGCGTTTTCGCGACGGGCAGGTATGCACTGCCACCGACCCCCGCGTCTGTGCCGGCTGCATCCACCCGGCGCCCGGTCCGTTGCGCACGGCCGTCAGCGCTGCCGCAGTGCGGCGCTACCGGCGTGAGACAGCCGAAGCCTTTGCCATGCATCCGGTCGTCTTCGTATCGCAATTCCTGCTGGACAACCTGCGCCGCGCTGTGCCGGGTGGGCCGACAGCGCAGGCCCACGTGGTACACAACTTCGTTGATGAGGCGGCGCTGCGCCAAATGGCTGCGGATTCCGCTGGCACGGCGGACGCTGGACAGGTGGTGGTGCACATGGCCGGGCGCATCGAACCTGCCAAGGGCATCGCGGCCTTCCTGCGCCTGCTGTTGCCGCGCATGCCGGCGCATTGGCGGGTGGAGGTTTATGGGGACGGCCCCGAGCGCGCCGCACTGGTCGAGATCGGTGATGCCCGCCTATTGCTGCATGGCCATCAGTCGCAGGCAACCGTCATTTCGGGCGCAGCGACCGCGCATGTCGCTGTAGTCCCTTCTGTATGGGAAGAAGCCTTCGGACTTGTGACGCTTGAGGCACTGAAGTTGGGCAAGCCCTGCCACGCCTTGCGCAGGGGCGGAACGCCCGAGTTGGTCAGGTATGGCGCGCCAGGCCAGTTGCGCCTGCATGATGATCTGCCCGCGTTAGTGGACGGCTTGCTGGCAGACGACGGCTTGGCATCCCGACCGGCCAGGGGCGAATCGGCCGACGTGCAGGCGCGCTTGCCCGAACTGCTGGCGCTGTACCGCGCTGGCGCTGCAGTGGGCCGCTGACATGGCTGCGCCGCCTTGGCTGTCGGTGCTGACGGTCTGCCGCAATGCCGCGGCGCTGCTGCCCGGCACGCTGGCGTCGCTGCGGGCACAGCAGCCGACCACAGGTGCCGAATGGGTGGTGGTCGACGGCGCCAGCACCGACGCATCGGTCGACTGGCTGCGCGCCCAGCAACCTGACCGCTGGTGCAGCGAGCCTGACGCCGGCATCTATGACGCCATGAACAAGGCCGTGGCGCTGGCCGGCGGCGACTGGCTCTTCTTCCTGAACGCCGGCGATGCGTTTGCCGACCCGCAGGTGCTGGCCGACGTGGCACGGGCCGTTGCTGCGCAGCCCCAGGCCGACATCGTGTTCGGTGACGTGCTGTACGTGGGTGCCGGGGGTGTGCGTCGCAAGCGTTTCCATTGGGTCACCCGGCGCCGACTGTTGTTCGGCGACCTCTGCCACCAGGCGGTGTTCGTGCGGCGCAGCCTGTTCCAGCGCATTGGCCCGTTCGATGCATCGCTGCGGTGGAATGCCGATTTCGACTGGTTCATCCGCGCGGTGCGTGCCGGTGCGCGGCTGCACTACCTTCACCGTGACATCGCCCGCTTCGACGACGCCGGCGCACACGTGCAGGCGGGTGCCCGCAGCGAAGCCGAACGCGACACGGTGCGTGCGCGCTACCTGCCACTGCCGGTCTGGCGTCTGGGAAACTGGGCACTGCGTGCAGAGTTCAAGCTCCGGCGGCTGGCCGGTCAGACGGTCTGATGCCACTGGAGGAGAACACATGAATGAACAATTCAACGGGCTCGCGCAGGCCGGTCGCCTCGCAGACGAGATTCAACGTCTGGCAACGCGCGCCCTGGGCCACGGGCTGGGTGCCGCCGCAGCGCGAGAGGCCCGTGCGCGCGTGCGCCGACCTGTGGACTACATGCGTCATGCGGAGTTTGAAGCCGTGCTGCGCTGGCTGGACCTGCGCGACGGCATGCGGGTGGTGGATTTCTCCGGGCCGCAGTGGCTGACGCTGGCACTGGCTGCGCGTCACCCTGGCGTTCAATTTGTCTACACCAACATCATCGAGGCGGAACTGGCGGCTTACCGTGACATTGCCCGGGCGCTGAGCTTGTCCAACTTGGAACTTCGCATCGCAGACATGCGTGCGCTCGATCTTGCCGATGGCAGCGTTGATCGCGCCTTGTGCGTGTCGGTTCTGGAGCACGTGTACCCGGAAGTGGGCGGCGACGCACAAGCGCTGGCTGAGCTGCAGCGAGTGCTCGCCCCGGGCGGCGCACTCATGTTGACCATTCCGTTCAAGGCAGTTCGCCATGTCCAGCGTGTCGACCGCGCTGTGTACGAGCGTGCGGGTGGCGCCGACACTTTTTATGCGCGCGAGTACGACCGTGCGCAACTGGATGCCCTGCTTGCTGGAAGCACGCTGGCGGTGGCGGGCCAGTTGC
>JAKFUQ010000264.1 GCA_021732645.1 Rhizobacter sp.
GCCAACACCCCCGCCAGCGCGCCCACCCCCAGCAGCTCAGCGCGTTGAACTTGCGCCAGCAATTGCCCGCTGGCGCCCAGCGCGCGCATGACAGCGAATTCCCGCGACCGCGATTCGCGCGTCGCCGTGACCGCAGCGAACAACACCACCAGCCCGGCCGCCAGTGTGAACAGAAACAGAAACTCGACCGCGCCGACCACCTGTTCCAACACGCCCTGAATCTGGGCGATCGACGCGGACACATCGATGTTGGTCAGGTTCGGAAACTGCCGGATCAGCGCGTTGTCGAATTCGATGGTCGCCTGGGGTCCGCCGGCCGTCGGCGCTTTGAACGCGGCGATGTAAGTGATCGGCATGTTGTCCA
This sequence comes from Rhizobacter sp., assembly GCA_021732645.1. Classification (GTDB taxonomy): domain Bacteria; phylum Pseudomonadota; class Gammaproteobacteria; order Burkholderiales; family Burkholderiaceae_C; genus PBB1. Next base: position 365 of record JAKFUQ010000264.1, read on the forward strand.
GCGTCGCGTTGGGGAACAGCACGAAGAAGTTCACCCGCATCGATGCCCAATCGACCTTGCGCAGGCTGGTCACCCGGGCCTCGACCGCTTGCCCGGCAATGTCGAAGCGCATCGTGTCGCCGAGTTTCAATCCGAAGGTTTCGGCCAGCCCCGACTCCACGCTCACACCACCCGGCTCTTCGGCCACCCAGCGGCCTCCTGCCACCAGGTTGTGCGACGGCAGCGCGGCGGTGTGGCTCAGGTTGAACTCACGTTCGACGAGCCGACGCGCGCGATCGTCGGTCAGCGTGTCAGCGCTCAGCGTGCGGCCGTTGATGGCGACCAGCCGACCCCGGATCATCGGAAACCAGTCGTACTGCGTGATGCCGGTCTCGCGCAGAGTGGCCTGGAAGGCATCGGCCTGATCGGCCTGCACATTGATGACAAAGCGGTTGGGCGCGTCGGGGGGCGTGGCCGCGCGCCAGCTGGCCACGAGGTCGGTGCGCAGCAGCACCAGCAGCACCAGCGCCAGCAGCCCAACGGCCAGCGCCGACACCTGCAACACCGCGAAGGCGGGCCGCGCCGCGATCTGCCGGGTGGCCAGCACCAACCAGCGCGGCGCGTTCGACTCCGGCACCGCGCGACGCAACAACAGCACCGCCAGCCAGCTCAGCAGCGCAAACATGGCGATCGCCACGGCGAACCCGCCCACGGTGATCAGCCCCAGCTTCAAATCCGACGAGGCGGCCAGCAGCAATCCGGTGAAGCCCAGCGTACCGGCCAGCAGCACCGCGATCGAAGCAGGCTTCAACGCGCCCATCTCACGACGGATCACCCGCAGCGGCGGCACCCGCGCCAGTTGCAGCACCGGCGGCGCGCCGAACCCCATCAACAAGGTACAGCCCACGCCCAGGCCGAACAGCGCGGGCCACCACGACGCCGCAGGCAGGCTGGCGGTGACCAGCCCGGCCAGCAGCCAGACAAAACCGTGGTGCACCGCATAGCCCAGCGCGACCCCCGCGGCGCTGGCCAACAGGCCGACCAGCGCGAACTCGACCAGATACTGCAGCGCGATCGTGCGCTGCGACTGGCCGAGCACACGCAGCATTGCGCAGTCGTCGAGGTGGCGACTCGCAAAGTCACGCGAGGCGATGCCCACCGCCACCGCTGCCAGCAAGGCCGACAGAAGCGCCACCAGGTTCAGGAACTTCTCGGCTCGGTCCAGCGTTTGGCGCAGCTCGGGCCGCCCCCCTTCCAGCGATTCGACGCGCACGCCGCGCAACGCTTGCGACTGCAGCTGGGTCTCCGTCCACGTGGTGAACTCGCGCACCGCAGCGTCGTTCGCCCCCGCAACGCCGGTAGACGCGACCAGCAGCCGGTACGTCACCCGGCTGGCGGGCTGAATCAACCCGGTCGCCGACAGATCGACCTGGTTGAGCATGACCCGTGGCGAAAAGCCGATGAACCCGGCACCGCGATCGGGCTCTGTGAGGATCACCTGGGCGATGCGCAGGGTGGCATCGCCCAGCAACAGGTCATCGCCGACCTTCAACGCCAGCGCGTCCAGCACCGACGCTTCGACCCACACCGTGCCCGGCGCGGGCGCCTGCGCCGCCACCACGTCGGCAGTGCCCGGGCCACTGCCCAGGCGCATCTGTCCGCGCAGCGGGTAGCCATCACTGACCGCTTTCACGCTGACCAGCCGCGACGCGCCGCCCTGGGCGTCGGGCGCACGGCCCATGCTGGGGAAGGTGGTGGTGGTGGCACTGCGCAGACCGAGCGTGTGCGCCTTGTCGACGACGCTTGGCGGCGTCGGCCGGTCGCTGGCCACGATCGCATCGCCACCCAGCAGTTGCGTGGCATCGCGAGCCAGGCCTGCGTTGAGCCGGTCGGCGAAAAAGCCCACCGCTGTCAACGCCGCCACGGCCAGCGTAACCGCAACGAACAACAGCCGCAACTCGCCCGCGCGAAAGTCACGCACCAGTTGCCGCCATGCCAGCGGCCACAACAGAGTCGGCAAACGGGGGGTCTCAGCGTGAGGATTTGTCATGCGGCGACACTACACCACATGGAGCAACCCACTCACCGCAAGGACGCAGCCACATCATGGTGATCGCCATCTGGATCCTGACCCTGTTCGGCCTGGTCGTTTGGTCGCTCGGCGCATGGGGGCTGCATGCCGTGCTGTCGCTCGACGCCTCGCGGCTGACCGAACTGAAGCCGCTGATCGACACCTTGCCCGAGCGCGTGCCCTATGCCAGCGTCATCGACGTCTGGCTCCCAGGCTGGCGCGACATGCTCAAGCTCGGCGTCGATCTGATGCAAACGGCGTTGGGCTGGATCGGCAGCGCCGCACCGCTGCTGGTCTGGACGGTATGGGCCGTCGGCACGCTGATGCTGGTGAGCCTCGCCACGGCCAGTACGTGGGGCGTGCGTGCCCTGGTGCGCAGCCGACACCGTATCGCTACAGGATCAGCATCGCCCGGAAGTCGTTGACGTTGGTGCAGGTCGGGCCGGTCACCACCAGGTCACCCAGCGCTGCAAAGTAGGTGCCGGTGTCGTGGCGATCGAGGCTGTCCTGCGGTTTCAGGCCCAGGGCAGCGGCGCGGGCCAGCGTGTCGGGCGTGACGATGGCGCCAGCGCTGTGGTCGACGCCACCTGGCGCGTTGATCGCGGTCTCGCCGTCGATGCCGTCGGTATCCGCCGCCAGCACATGCACCCCCGGTTCGCCGTGCAGGGCCATCGCACACCCCAGCAGGAACTCGGTGGCCCGCCCGCCGCGACCGCCCTGGGCCTTGACGGTCACCGTCGTCTCGCCGCCGCTGAGGATCACACACGGCCGAGCGAACGGCGCGCCACGCCGCGCCACCGCTCGGGCCAGCGCGGCGTGCACCCGACCGACCTCGCGCGACTCGCCCTCGATCTCATCGCTAAGGATGTGCGCATCCACGCCTGCCGCCCGCGCCACGGCGGCTGCGGCTTCCAGCGATTGCTGCGGCGTGGCGATCAGGTGCACGGCGTGGCCGGCGAACCGCAGATCGCCCGGCTTCGGCGTCTCGAACGCACCGCTCTCCAACCCGCGCCGCGCCACCTCGGGGAGGTCGATGCCGTAGCGCTTCACGGTCACCAGCGCGTCGGCGCAGGTGCTGGGGTCGGCCACCGTCGGCCCGCTGGCAATCACCTCGGGCGCATCGCCAGGCACATCGCTGATCAACAGCGTGACCACGCGCGCCGGGTGGCACATCGCTGCCAGCCGCCCACCCTTGATGGCCGACAGGTGCTTGCGCACGCAGTTCATCTCGCCGATCGCGGCACCGCTGTGCAGCAGCGCCCGGTTGATGGCGCGCTTGTCGTTGAGCGACACGCCGTCCGCAGGCAGCGCCAGCAACGCCGAGCCACCGCCTGAGATCAGGCACAGCACCAGGTCATCAGCGCTCAAGCCCTGCACCAGCGCAGCAATGCGCTGCGCTGCCTGCAACCCGGCCGCATCGGGCACCGGGTGGGCCGCTTCGACGACCTCGATGCGGCCCGGCGCCGATCGGTAGGCCGCTGGCACATGGCCGTAGCGGGTGACGACCGTGCCGGACAACGACGCGCCGAGTGGCCACAGCGCATCGACCGCCGCGGCCATCGCGCCACTGGCCTTGCCCGCGCCCACGACCACGGTGCGGCCCGGTGGCGGCGCCGGCAGGTATGGCGCGATCACCGCAGCAGGCAAGGCCCGCGCCACCGCCGCATCGAACAGTGCACGCAGAAAACCGCGCGGGTCAGCCT
>JAKFUQ010000217.1 GCA_021732645.1 Rhizobacter sp.
AGACCTGGCCGGTGCTGTTGGTGGTGATGCTGCTGTCGCTGCTGGTGTGGCCCTGGGTCAACGAGCGCACCGACGAGTTGAAGGATCAGTTCGATCGCCGTTCCAACCTGTCACGGGTCACGCCGGGCAAGTTCGAGGCCTCGGCCGACGGCACCCGGGTGTTCTTCGTCGAGCGTAATTCGCCGGACGGTACCGACGGGCGCAATGTGTTCATTTACGGGCGCCTGAAGAACACCGAATCGGTCACCACCTCGCGCTTCGGTCGCGTCGACATCGACGACGACAACCGCTACCTGCGCTTGGGCCAGGGCCAGCGCAACGAGGTCGACCTCCAATCCACCGAGAAGACGCTGTCGCAGTTTGGCGACTACGACGTGATCATCGGCGACCGGCTCGCCTCGCCCAGCGACGAGTTGCCCGCCAAGGCGCGATCGACGATGGTGTTGTTGAAAACGCCCACCCCTGAACACTTGGGCGAATTGGCCTGGCGCTTGGGGCTAACGTTGGCGGCGGTCAACATGGTGCTGCTGGCGATCGGGCTGTCGGCCATCAACCCGCGACGGGCCAGCAACTGGAACCTGTTGTTCGCCTTGCTGACCTTCATCGTGTACTACAACCTGATCAGCCTGTCGCGCGCCTGGGTCGTCAACGGCAAGATGGCGATGGGATCTGCCCTGCTGCTCACCCACGGCAGCGCGCTGTTGCTCGCCGTGTACCTGATGTGGCGGCAAGACGCGACCAAGCGGCCCCTGCCACGCACCGCCGCCTGATGCAGCTCGGGCCCATGAAGACGGTACGCCGCCTGTTTTATGTCGACATCACGGTGTCGGTGATGTTCGCGTCGTTGGCGTTCTTGTCGCTGTTCCTGTTCATCGATCTGGTCGATGCGTTGTCAAGAACGGCCCGGATCGGCAGCTCGATCTGGCTCGCGGTGCTGTCCAGCTTGTTGAGTGTGCCCGGACATTTTTATGAACTGGCGCCCATCATGGTGTTGATCGGCACCATCTACACACTGTCCCGGATGGCGCAGTCCACCGAGTTCACCATCTTGCGCACCAGCGGCCTCGGCCCCTGGCGTGCCCTGCGCCTGCTGGCGACCCTGGGCTTGGCTTACGCGGCACTGACCTTTGTCGTCGGCGACTACCTGGCACCGTACTCGGAGAACAAGGGGGTCGATGTGCGCGCCGTGATGCGCGGCAGCCTCACCCACGGGCGCTCGGGCGCGTGGATGAAAGACCGGCAAAGCACGCCCGAGGGCGATCGCAGCTACTCGATCAACATCGGCCGCACCAGCCCGCAAAACGGGATGCTGGAGGTGAACATCTTCGAATTCGATGACGACGGCCGGCTGGTACGACAGATCGCCGCCGCATCAGGGCGCATCGATGAGCAGCGCCACTGGGCCTTGTCGGGGGTGCGCATCACGCGGTGGCAGGCCAGCGATGCCGGTCGACCGCCTCAGGTGACCACCGAGTCGCTGGACACCTGGCAATGGACCTCCGGGCCCTCGGCGGCGGTGGTCGCCTCGGCGCTGTTGCCGGTCGAGACGATGTCGACGCTGGAGCTGTGGCGCTACATCGGCCACCTCGACATCAACGAGCAGGCCATACAAGCCTACGAAATCCAGTTCTGGAAGCGCGCGTTGTACCCGTTTGCCTGTCTGGTGATGGTGTGCCTGGCGCTGCCGTTCGCCTACCTGCACGCACGCGCCGGCGGCATCAGCCTGAAGGTGTTCGGCGGGATCATGCTGGGCATCACCTTCGTGCTGCTCAACAGCCTGGCCGGCCACCTCGGGCTGCTGCGTCACTGGACGCCCTGGATCGCTGCTGCCGCGCCGAGCGTGCTGTTCCTGCTGATGTCGATGGCGGCATTCGCCTGGCTGGTGCGCTACCGATGAGCACGGGCAACACCGGCCTGCTGCTGTTCGCCCACGGCGCACGCGATCCGAACTGGGTCCTGCCCTTCGAAGCGGTGCTGCGCCGTGTGCGCGAGCAGGCGCCAGGGCTCACGGTGGGCTTGAGTTTTCTCGAATTCATGACGCCGACGCTGGTCGAGGCCGGCGACGCGTTGGCGGCATCCGGCTGCACCCGGGTGGCGATCGTGCCGCTGTTCCTCGGCACCGGTGGCCATGTGCGCAAGGATTTGCCACTGCTGATCGACACGCTGCGCAGCGCCCATCCCCACGTGGCCTGGACGCTCCAAGCGTCTATCGGCGAAGCGCCTGAGGTCATTGACGCGATGGCCACCGCTGCCCTGCACAGCACAGCCTCTGTAGGCACGCCATGAACCTGCATCAATTCCGATTCGTCCAGGAAGCGGTTCGGCAGAACCTGAACCTGACTGACACCGCCAAGGCGCTGTTCACCTCGCAGCCAGGGGTGTCGAAGGCGATCCTCGAACTCGAAGGCGAGCTGGGGGTCGACATCTTCGCGCGCCACGGCAAGCGCCTGCGCCGCGTCACCGAGCCCGGCGAGGAAGTGCTGAAGGCGATCGAGATCATCATGCGCGAGGTCAACAACCTGAAGCGCATCGGCGATGAATTCTCGAACCAGGACGCCGGCACGCTGTCGATCGCGACCACCCACACGCAGGCCCGCTATGTGCTGCCCGAGCCAGTGGCGCGGCTGCGCAAGCGCTTCCCGAAAGTCAACGTCAGCCTGCACCAGGGCAACCCGCAGCAGGTCGCGCGGATGGTCATCGAGGAAGTGTCCGAAGTGGGGCTGGCCACCGAATCGCTGGACCGTTACGACGAGCTGGTCACCCTGCCCTGCTACGAATGGCAGCACGTGATCGTGATGCCGGCCGGGCACCCGCTGGCGCAGGTCGAGCGCCTGACCATCGAGCAGCTTGCGGCCGAGCCCTTGATTTCCTACCACCCCACTTTCACCGGCCGCACCCGCATCGACCAGGCCTTCGAGGCGCGGCGCCTGAAGCCCAACGTGGTGCTCGAAGCGATCGACTCCGACGTCATCAAGACCTATGTGCGGCTGGGTCTGGGCATCGGCATCGTGGCCGAGATGGCGGTGCGCGACGACCCGCCCGGCGGCGACCTGGTGTGGCGGCCGGCCGGCCAGCTGTTCGGACAGAACGTGGCGCGCATCGCCTTCAAGCGCGGCGCCTACCTGCGCAACTTCGTCTATGTCTTCGCCGAGATGATTTCCGAACGGCTGAGCCGCGCGCTGATCACCCGCAGCCTCGGCGGATCGGCGGCGTCTGGCGAATGAACCCGGCGGGCCACACCCCGGCGCTGAGCAGCCGCCTGCCGCAGGTGGGCCTGACGATCTTCAGCGTGATGTCGGTGCTGGCGCAGCAGCATGGCGCGGTGAACCTCGGGCAGGGCTTTCCGGATTTCGGCTGCGATGCGCGGCTGCTCGACGCGGTGAACCAGGCCATGCGCAGCGGCCACAACCAGTACGCGCCGATGGCCGGCGTGATGGCCTTGCGCGAGGGCATCGCCGGGAAGATCGCGTCGCTGTACGGCCGCCATTACGACCCTGAGCGCGAGATCACCATCACCGCCGGCGCCACGCAGGCCATCCTGACGGTGGTGATGGCCGTGGTGCAGCCGGGCGACGAGGTGATCCTGCTCGACCCCTGCTTCGACAGCTATGCACCGAATGTCGCGTTGGCCGGTGGCATCGCGGTGCATGTGCCACTCATGTCCGGCAGCTTCGCGCCTGACTTTGATCGCATCGCGCAGGCGCTGTCGCCGCGCACGCGGCTGATCATCGTCAACACGCCGCACAACCCCAGCGGCACCGTGTGGAGCGCGACCGACATGCAGCGCCTGACCGAGCTGCTGCGGCCCACCGAGGTGCTGGTGATCGGCGACGAGGTCTACGAGCACATGGTCTACGACGGCGTGCCGCATCAAAGCATCGCGCGCTGGCCCGAACTGGCTGCGCGCAGCTTCGTGGTGTCGAGCTTCGGCAAGACCTACCAGGCTGTTGAATTCCGCCGCACCGAGTTGACTGATGTCCTCGACACGAGCTGATTTGCGTCGTCTCGATCACGATCCAAACGCTCGCCATCGAGGTCTTGGCCCTTGGGCACCGGGTGTTGTCCACCCAGCCATCGCATTT
>JAKFUQ010000236.1 GCA_021732645.1 Rhizobacter sp.
TACAGCGGGTTCAGCGAGGGTGCCAACCAGTCTGTGGCCAATGTGGACGGTCAGGCTATCACCCAAGCCGAGTGGGATGCCGCGCATCGAGATCAGGTGGAGCGGGTGCGGCGGCAAAGCCCGAACATCGACCCCAAGCTGCTCGACAGCCCCGAAGCCAGGCAACAGACGCTGGAGGTGCTGATCCGCCAGCGTGTGATGCTGATCACTGCCGACAAGCTGCGCTTGAGCACCACCGACGACCGACTGCAGCGGCTGTTCGCCACCGATCCGCAATTCGCGTCCCTGCGCAACCCCGACGGCAGCGTCAACAAGGAACTGCTGGCGGCGCAAGGCATGTCCAGCGACGTGTTTGCGCGCCGCTTGCGCCAGGACCTTTCGGTGAACCAGGTGCTGCTCGGCGTGTCGGGCACCGGCTTCGTGTCGGCCAGCGCGGCGGACCAGGCGCTCGATGCCTACTTCCAGCAGCGCGAAGTCGTGTTGCAGCGTTTTGAGGCCACCACCTACGCGGCCCGCACCCAACCGAGCGACGCCGATCTGGAGGCCTACTTCAAGAACCCGGCGCATGCCACGCAGTTTCAGGCGCCGGAGCAGGCGAGCATCGAATACGTGGTGCTCGATCCAGAGGTCATGGCGCAGCAGGTGTCGATCAATGAGGAAGACCTCGCCCGCTACTACACCGAGAACGCCGCGCGCTACACCACGCCTGAAGAGCGCCGCGCCAGCCACATCCTGATTGCCGCCGACCAAGCGCTGCCCCCCGCCGAACGCGCCAAAGCGAAGGCCAAGGCGGAGGCGTTGCTGGCCGAGATCTCGAAGAAGCCGGACAGCTTCGCTGAACTGGCCATCAAGGACTCCCAAGACCCCGGCTCGGCGGTCAACGGCGGCGACCTCGACTTCTTCGGCCGCGGCGCCATGGTCAAACCCTTCGAAGACGCGGCCTATGGTCTGAAGGTCGGCGACACCAGCGGCGTGATCGAGACCGATTTCGGGTATCACATCATCCGCGTGACAGACAAGCGTGGCGGCGACAAGCGCAGCTTCGAGAGCGTGCGGCCGGAGATCGAGGCCGAAGTGCGCCGGCAGTTGGCGCAACAGAAATTCTCTGAAGCCGCTGCGGACTTCACCAACCTCGTCTACGAGCAGTCCGACAGCCTGAAGCCGGTGATCGACAAGTACAAACTGGTGCTGCAGACCGCGCAGGGTGTGACCCGCCGACCGACGCCGGGCGCGACCGGTCCGCTGGCGTCGCCGAAGTTTCTTGACGCGCTGTTCGCCAACGATGCCCTGCGCAACAAGCGCAACACCGACGCGGTGGAAACGGCAGCCAATCAACTCGTGGCGGGTCGCATCGTCCAGTACGAAGCGGCGCGCGCCTTGCCGCTGGCCGATGTGCGGGAGCAGGTGCGCGCCCGCGTCGTCGGCATGCAGGCGGCCGCGCTCGCACAAGCCGAAGGCAAGGCGCGTCTGGCCGCGCTGCAGCAGGCGCCACAAACCGACATGGGGGTCGACGCGCAGCGGGTCTCGCGCGTGCAGATCCAGGCGTTGGGCAAAGCCACCACGCTGGCGGTGCTGAGCGTCGATCCGAAGCAGCTGCCGACGTTCATCGGCATCGATCTGGGTGCCGACGGCTACGTGGTGGCGAAGGTGCAGGCGGTCACCGGACGTGACCCCATCGTGGCCGATGTGGCGCAGGTCAGACGCCAGTATGAGCAGGCCTGGGGGGACGCCGAGACTCAGACCTACCTCGGCGCGCTCAAGCTTCGGCTGAAGGTGCAGATCGACGCCCAAGCCGTCGCGAAAGCCGCAGCGAACGAGCCCACCGAAGGCCGCTGACACCGGGCTTTCCGCAGTGATACGTGGCACCGCGCGCTGCTGTCGCCAGTGTCCGAGCGTCGCCTATACTGGCCCCTTGCGGTGGCTGTAGCTCAGTTGGTAGAGTCCAGGATTGTGATTCCTGTTGTCGTGGGTTCGAGCCCCATCAGCCACCCCAAATTAGCGTTGTGAATCAAGGGCCTGAAGTGATTCAGGCCCTTTTTGATTTGTGAGCGGAAGCTTGTGCCCACTCTGGGCCTTTGGCGTGGCCTTCACCCCGACGCGGACAAGCGCTCGACCGTGACGCGGCAGCAGATGCCCTGCGGTTCGTGCTGTTGCCAAGACACATCACCGCCCAGTTGCCTCACGCGTTTGCGCACGCCGCCCACGCCGAGTCCTGGCGCCCACAGTCCTGGCGACTGTCCGACGCCATCGTCGGTGACCGTGAGGACCAGCCGGTCGCTGTGCAGCCTCAGGTTGATGTCGATGGTTCGTGCTTGCGCGTGGGCGATGACGTTGGTGACCAGTTCACGCAGCACGCGGGTCAGGGCGGACCACTGCGTCATGGACAGCACAAGGTCAGCGTCCTGCGACGCCGTCCACTCCAGGGCGATGTGCGCGGCGGTCAGGCGCTGCGCAATGTCTGCCTTCCACTCTGCCAGCGCGTGCGCCAGTGGTTGATTTGACGCCGCGAGCCCGCGGGTCAGCGTCTTCAGGTCTTGCAGTGTGTGGCGTGCATAGTCTTCCATCTCGGGCGACTGGGCCTTGTACATCAGCGTGAGCAGACGCGCGCCGATGTCATCGTGGAGGTCTTGCGCCAGACGCCGCCGTTCTTCACTGCGACCATGTTCGACGGCTTGATCAAAAGCCACGGTGCGCCGCAGTTGCTCGCCAATGCGATCGGCGAGCCTGGCGTCGGTGTTGGTGAACCGACGTCGGCCTCGCTGTGCATGGCGCAGCAGTATCGACATCGCCGCGCCCGACGCTTGCGCACTGGGCATCACGGGCACGGGCACCAGCAAGGCTTGGCCATCGCTCAGGGTGTGGGCGCTGCTCACGGCCTTGGGCTGTAGCGTGACCTCGGTCGGGCTAAACAACGCTTCGAGCAGCCGCGACAGCGCCGACGCCGCCTGGTCAGAGTGGGCCTCGACCTCGCGGGTCGCGCGGAACAACTGCTCAAGCAGCCGCTCCGTGCGGGTGGTGGGGGTGTTCTGTCTGCGATCGACCACGATGGCCCGCGTTTCACTGGACTAGACCAATCCCTGCTTGCTCGCCAGCACCGCCGCTTCAGCCCGGCTGGAGACGTTCAATTTCTTGTAAATCGACTTGATGTGGTCGTTGACCGTGAACCACCGGATGGCCATCAGGCTGGCGATCTCCTTGATCGTGAACCCCTTGCTCAGGTAGGTCAGCACCTCGCTCTCGCGAGGCGTCAGACGGTCTTGCTCCAACGGCTGTACATGGCCGGGCGATGGTTGGCGACTGCTTTGAAACGCCGATGGGGTGTCCAAGGCCGTGGCGGTGCCCGCCGCGCCTTCGGGTCGGAAGTGGGTCAGCAAGCGCCTTGCAATCGCGGGCGACAGCGGAGGCTGCCCGCGCACGATCTTCTGCAGTTCCTCTACCAGCACCTCGAAGCGGTCTTCCTTCAACAAGTAGCCATCGGCGCCGCATTGCAGGGCGGGGAACAGGTGTTCGTCGTCGGAATACAACGTGGTGACGATCTTCGTCGCCGGGTAGCCAGACATCGACAACTCGGCGAGCAACTCCATGCCGTTGCCGTCGGGCAGTTCCAAGTCGACCATCATCAGCTTGAACAGATGGGTCTCGACGCTGCCCACGATGCCGGCGTCGGCGCCGGGTTGCTGTGACTCAATGATCCGACGCCGGGCCGATTCAAGGTCGCTGGCTTCGCTGATCATCAGCTGGTCGCTGAAGCTCTCGCGCACCACCTTGGCCAGGAAGCTGCGCGCCACCGGGTTGTCTTCGACGATCAATACTTTGAGAGGCATGGTGAAAGCCTGAACCGCAGCGTTCTCAAGATGCTAGCAGGCGGTTTTGCCACCGTCAGGCGCACTTCTACAATCATTGTGATGCGCTTACTGATTGCGAATGACGATGGGTATCTGGCGCCGGGGCTCGCCGCGCTGGTTCGGGCCTGCGAGGGTCTGGGACACATCGACGTCATCGCACCCGAGCAAAACGCGAGCGGTACGTCCAACTCGCTGACCCTGAACCGACCCCTGTCTGCCTACACCGCCGCCAACG
>JAKFUQ010000022.1 GCA_021732645.1 Rhizobacter sp.
TTGAGCCCCGCGTGGGTGGTCGGTATGCCGCTGTCGATCACGTTGAACATCGCCAGCGCGTTGTAGGCATTGATGAGGTGCGCGATCCGCTCGTGCGCCACGGCGTCGGGCGTGCCGCCGGTGGTCTCCAGCCGCAATGGCTCCTGCGCGACGAAGCGCACATAGTGGTCAAGATCGCTGCGGTCTTGCGCGAGCGCGGCGAAGTCGACCTCGCCCACCTCGTTGACGAACCGGTCGAGCACTCGCGCCCAGGCGGCATTCGCCTGCGGCGCCGCGAGCACGGGGCCACTCGGCACGACCACCCGGGTGGCGCAACCGCCGAGCATCAGCGCGTTCAGCACCCACACCGTCACGCGTTTCCAGCGCCTGCTCATGCATCCACCGGCTCGGCCGCCTCACTTTGTCGTCGCGATTGCAAAAATGCCTCTCGCGCACGGCCCTTGAGGAACTTGATCGGCTGCGCTTGCACCCCTGCCAGCGGTTGCCACTCGCCTTGCGAGGTGCGCAAGGGTTGCAGCAGGTACTGATCGCGCCGCGCGTTGTAAGCGCACATGCTCATCGGCCCGTGCTGGGTGATGGCCATGAAGACGCACGCGTCGATGCGTTCGCGGTCGAGGTGGCATGCGTCCATGAAATTGTGGGTGAACAGCGTGAGCTTGTGGATACGACCACGTGCGCGCAGCAAGTCGCCACGCGCCTTCCATGCGAAGGCCAGCGCCCAGCGCAGCGTGGCCGCCACCAGGGCCGGGCGGCGCAACGCACCCATCAGCATCGATTTCGCCCCGCGCCAGGCGGTGCCACGGTCGATGCTCAGGCCAGCGGTGTCGCGCATGAAGCGGCGGATGAAGTCTTCGTCGTCGAAGGCGTCGTAGGCACGGCCATTGATGACCGCCACCACCGCGCTGCGGTTGCAATCGTGGTGCCCTGCCAACAAGGTGTTGAAGCGCAGCGGCGTGCCCACGCCCTCGCAAAGTAACGCAGCAATCCGGTCGTTGCTGATGGCGTCCGGGCGGGCGCCGAGCACACCGCGCCCGGTGTCGGCCTGCAACTGAAACGACACGAAGCGCACCACGTCAGCCTGCGTGGCAAAGAAGGCCGCGAGCAACGGCACCTCGCGCACATTGGCGGCATGCACCGTGGTGTTGAAGAACACGCTCAGGCCCAAGCCCCGCGCGCGTTCGATGTACTCGATGCGCAGCACGTTGAGATCGGCCTCGCTGGCGTAGCCAGCACGCTGCTGCGTCAGGTCGACGTGAAAGGCCACATCGGTCAATCCCGCCCGGGCCAATTCAGCCAACAGCGCACGCGTGGCCTTGATGCCGTTGGTAAACAGCGAGGCGCGCAAGCCACGCTCGGCCAAGCGCGCCACGATGGCCGTCAATTCGTCCGGCCGACGCAGCGTGGGCTCGCCGCCCGAGACCTGCACATCGGTGCCCGGCCCGTAGTGCGCGACGATCAAATCGATGCGGCGAAACACCTCTTCCAGCGGCACATCGCGTACCGATTCGGACGACTCGCTGAGGTAGCACAGCGTGCAGTCGAGGTTGCAGCGCTGGGTGATCTCCAGCGAGACACACGCCACCGGCCAGCGCCGCCCGGCGGTTTGCCCCTCATTCCATTGCCCGTTGCGCTGCATGCGCAGGCGCAGGTCGCCGAGGGCGTCCGCGCAGGGTTCGGTGTGGGGACTCAATGCAGCGACCTCGGCGGCGCTGAGGACGCTGCTGTCGATGGGGCGGAAATCAGGCATGTCCTCCAGTCGCTGCGGTGGCTGGAATCTTTCAAGCCACGAGGCAGCGCAGGCTCAAGTGCGCGACAGCAGTTTTTCCTCGGCGCGCGCCAGCGGCTCGGGCAGGCCCGACAACACCAGCGTGTCACCCACTGCCAGCAGCAGGTGGTCGTCGGGCCGCGTGACCACGCCAGAGACACGCCGCACCGACGCGACCGTCACGCCCACCGCGTGCAAGGCCTGGTCGGCCAGCGTCTGGCCGACACAACCGCACACCGCGGTGAGCGTGACGCTGTGCAAGCGCACGTTGCCCAGTTCATCGTGGGTGTCGTCGTCTGCCCCGTGGAAGTAGCCGCGCAGCAGGCCGTAGCGCGCATCGCGCTGGTCCTGCACCACACGGATCACGCGACGCATAGGCACACCCACCAGCGCCAGCGCATGGCTGGCCAGCATCAGCGAGCCTTCGATCGCCTCGGGTACGACCTCGGTCGCGCCAGCAGCACGCAGTTTTTCGAGATCACTGTCATCGAGAGTGCGCACGATCACAGGCACCTTGGGTGCGTGCTCCTGCACCAGACGCAAGATCTTCAATGCCGATGGGGTGTCGTGGTAACTGACGACCACCGCGTTGGCGCGTGCCAGGCCGGCGGCCATCAGGCTTTGCAGCCGCGCGGCGTCGCCGAACACCACACTCTGCCCAGCCGCAGCCGCCTGCCGCACGCGGTCGGGGTCGAGGTCGAGCGCCATGTACGGGATGTGCTCGGCGTCGAGAATGCGCGCCAGGTTCTGACCGCTGCGCCCGTAGCCCGCAATGATGACGTGCGCCTCGGTGTTGATGGCGCGCTTGGCGATGGTGGTCATTGCCACCGACTGCATCAGCCAGTCGCTGGCACTCAAGCGCATCACGATGCGGTCGCTGTAGTTGATGAGAAACGGCGACATCAGCATGCTGAGCACCATGCTGGCCAGCACCGGGCTGATCCACTGCGGCTCGATCAGGTTTTGCTGCGCGCCCAGTGTCAACAAAACGAAGCCGAATTCGCCGGCTTGCGCAAGGTACAAACCGGTACGCAAGGCAACGCCCGAGGGCGTCCCGAACAGCCGCGCCAGCACGGTCACCAGCGCAAACTTGACAAGCACCGGCAGCATCGACAGCAGCAGCACCAGCAGCCACTGGTCGAGCACCGGTCGCCAGTCGAGCTTCATGCCGATGGTGATGAAAAACAGCCCCAGCAGCACGTCGTGGAACGGCCGGATATCCGTCTCGACCTGGTGCTTGTATTCCGTTTCGGCGATCAGCATGCCGGCCAGAAACGCGCCGAGTGCCAGCGACAAACCGAAGTGCTCGGTCAGCCACGCGAGCCCGAGGGTGACCAGCAGCAGGTTGAGGATGAACAGCTCTTCGCTCTTGCGACGCACCACCAGGGTGAGCCACCAGCGCATCAGCTTCTGCCCGCCCACCAGCAGCAGCCCGAGCAGCACCGCCGCCTTGAACGCGCCCCAGCCGAGTGCCACCGCGATGTCGGTGCCGCCTGCGTCGAGCGATGGAATCAGCACCAGCAGTGGCACCACGGCCAAGTCCTGGAACAGCAGCACGCCCATCACGCGACGGCCGTGCTCGCTCTCCAGCTCCAGCCGGTCGGCCATCATCTTGACGACGATGGCTGTGCTCGACATCGCCATCGCCGACGCCAGCACCAGCGCGCCCTGCCACGACAGTTGCCACGGGGTGTCGGTGAACGAAAACGCCCAGGCCAGCACGAAGTGGCCCGCCACGGTGCCCGCAATGGTGAGCAGCACCTGCGCCAGGCCCAGGCCGAACACCAGCTTGCGCATGCTTTTCAGCTTGGGCAAGTTGAATTCGAGCCCGATGACGAACATCAGGAACACCACGCCGAATTCGGCCAGGTAGCGCACACCGGCCGAGTCCTTGGCCAGCGCCATCGCGTTCGGGCCGATGATCACGCCCACCGCCAGGTAGCCCAACATCGGCGGCAGCTTGGCGAGCCGACACAGCACCACCCCGGCCACGGCCGCGACCAGGTAAAGCAGGGTCAGCTCAAGGGTGGAGGCCATCGATTCAGAGCGGGTGCTGAGCGGTCATGGGGCAGCATGTCGGGCTGAGGTACGCGGCAAGTGGTCGGCAGGGTGCGTGCCTAGAATGCACCTGCCTCCACGCCTTGATCCTAATTGACACTCCTCGCCCGTACTGTGCCCGACACCCCCTCCGTGACGCCGGTCGCCTTCGACGCCCAGCGGGCGCTGCACCTGGCGCGCGAAACCTTCGACATCGAAGCGCGCGCCTTGCTGGGCTTGAAGCCGCGCCAGGGTGCGAACTTCGCCCGAGCTGTTG
>JAKFUQ010000216.1 GCA_021732645.1 Rhizobacter sp.
TACGAGACGGTCGCGGGTGTTTGCAAGGCTCAGCCCCGTACGGCGTGCATCGAATGCCGCGGTGCCACGGGGCTACAGCTCTTCAAGACGTTGAGGCGGGTAGGTGTCCCAGCCCAGGCAGCCCGGGCACTGCCAGTAATGGTGCTGGGCATCGAAGCCGCAGGCCGCGCAACGGTAGCGCTGCCCGGCCTTGGCGGCACGGCCGATCACCGCGCCCACGGCCGACAGGTCGGCCGGTAGCAGGGGCAGCGCAGACGTTTCGTGCTCGTGCAGCAAGACCTGTGCGGCCGACAGCGTGGGCAGCAGCGACAACTGAGCGCGGGTGCGGTCGCGTCGCGAGAGCGGGTCGGCATCGAGCGTGCCGATCGCGTTCAGCAGGTCGATGCTGGGCTTTTTTTGGTGCAGCGCCAGCAGCCGCTGGCGCGCCTCGTCTTGCATGCCGCAGGCGAGGGCGCTGGTGGCGTAGTCGGCTGCCACCAGGTTGAAGCTGGCCGGTTGGGTGAGCAGCAACGTATCCCAGGCGGCGAGGGCCTCGGCGTGGCGCCCCCCTCGTGCCAGTCGCCGTGCGATGGTGACCACCGGCCGCGCGGCCTGCGGAGCGGCTTCCTGGGCACGCCGAAGCGCATCGTCGGCATCGGCGGTCTGCTGTTTGGCATCGGCCTGCATCGCCAGTTCGCACCAATAGTGCGAGATGCGCGATGCATAGGAGCCGGTGCTGCCGCGTTCGAGCTTCAAGGCATCGTCTACCGCCGCTCGCCAGTCGTGCGAGCGCTCGTGCAGCGTCAGCAGGGCGAGGCGGGCATCGGTGTCGTAGGCGCTGCCTTCCAGCGCGCGCCACGCACTTTCTGCACGATCAAACAAGCCTGCCTGCATGAAATCCTGCGCCAGCCCATGCTGGGCGCGATCCCGCTCGGCCGGTGGCAGGTCGGCGCGGTTGAGCAGGTGCTGATGAACGCGCACGGCCCGCTCGTATTCACCGCGCCGGCGAAACAGATTGCCGAGTGCGAAATGGAGGTCGCTGGTGTCGGGGTCCTGCTGCACGGCTTCGATGAAGGCATCGATCGCCTTGTCGTGCTGTTCGTTGAGCAGCAGGTTCAGGCCCTTGAAATAGGCCTTGGGCGCATCGCGCTGTTCACGCTTGAGCTGCCGGAAGTCGAAGCGCGATGCCAGCCAGCCCAGCGCGAAGGCCACCGGCAGGCCCAGCAGCACCCACTGCAGCTCAAAGTCCATCGCGTGGCGGATGCTCGGGCACCGGTACGGCTGAGGCGAGCGGATGCGGGTTCAGGGGCGTTGCTGGCGCCACGGTGCGTCGTGTGGCAACGCGGCGGTGCTTCCACCATGCTGGCACCATGGCACTGACACCGAACGCACAACCCAGTCCGAAAGCAGCCAGCACCACAAACACCATGGGCGCTCGCCATTCATAGCCAAAGAACCAGCGCACGGCGGCATCTTGCTGGTTGTTCAAGGCGAAAGCGAACAGCGAGAAAAAAATGAACAGTCGAAATATCCAGGTGATCACGCGCATGACGTCTCCGCGAGGGCGTGCGGGTGATGTTATGGCCGGCGGCGTAGGCCAGCGTCCGATGGCGGGGCATCGGCCGGCAGATGGGCATCGACCGCTTCGCGCAGGGCCTTGCCGGGCTTGAAGTGGGGCACCAGTTTTTCCGGCACCACCACCTGCTCACCCGAACGTGGATTGCGGCCCACACGGGGTGGGCGGCGGCTGATCGAGAAGCTGCCAAAGCCACGGATTTCGATGCGGTGCCCGCGCGCGAGCGCATCAGACATCGCATCGAGAACGATCTTGACCGCCGATTCGGTGTCCCGGTGAGTCAGCTGGCCGAATCGCTCGGCCAGCCTTGTCACCAAGTCCGAACGGGTCATGCCGTCCTTCATGCCGTCCGTGGCCATGGCCCTGTCGATCAGGGGTTGCCGCCCTGGTTGTCCAGCTTGGCGCGCAACAAGGCGCCCAGGCTGGTCGTGCCGGCGTTCTCACGCTCGCTGGTCTGCGACAGGCGTTGCATCGCTTCCTGGTTGTCGGCGTTGTCCTTGGCCTTGATCGACAACTGGATCGAGCGCGTCTTGCGGTCGACGTTGATGATCAGCGCGTTGACTTCGTCGCCTTCCTTGAGCATGTTGCGCGCATCCTCCACGCGGTCGCGGCTGATTTCCGACGCACGCAAATATGCCGTCACGTCATCGGCCAGCTGCACTTCCGCACCACGTGCATCCACCGTCTTGACCTTGCCGGTGACGATCATGCCGCGGTCGTTGACCGAGGTGTAGGTGGTGAACGGGTCGCTGTCGAGCTGCTTGATGCCGAGCGAAATGCGCTCACGCTCCACATCGACCGCGAGCACGATGGCCTCGACTTCCTGACCCTTCTTGAAGTTGCGCACCGCCGTTTCGCCCGGCTCGTGCCAGGACAGGTCGGACAGGTGCACCAGGCCGTCGATGCCAGCGGCCAGACCCACGAACACGCCGAAGTCTGTGATCGACTTGACGGGGCCCTTGACGCGGTCGCCGCGCTGCACGGTGGTGGAGAACTCTTCCCACGGATTGGCCTTGCACTGCTTCATGCCCAGGCTGATGCGGCGCTTGTCCTCGTCGATCTCGAGCACCATGACTTCGACCTCGTCGCCCAAGGCAACGATCTTCGACGGCGCGATGTTCTTGTTGGTCCAGTCCATTTCGGAGACGTGCACCAGGCCTTCGATGCCCGGCTCGATCTCGACGAACGCGCCGTAGTCGGCGATGTTGGTGATCTTGCCGAACAGGCGGGTGCTGTTCGGGTAGCGGCGCGACACGCCGTGCCACGGGTCGTCGCCCAACTGCTTGATGCCCAGGCTGACGCGGTTCTTCTCGGCGTCGAACTTCAGGATCTTGGCCTGCAGTTCCTGGCCGACCTGAACCACCTCGCTCGGGTGACGCACACGGCGCCAGGCCATGTCGGTGATGTGCAGCAGGCCGTCGATGCCGCCGAGGTCGACGAACGCGCCGTACTCGGTGATGTTCTTGACCACGCCGGTCACGATGGCGCCTTCGGCCAGCGTGCCCAGCAGCTTGGCGCGTTCTTCGCCCATCGAAGCTTCGACCACAGCGCGGCGCGACAACACGACGTTGTTGCGCTTGCGGTCGAGCTTGATGACCTTGAACTCCATCGTCTTGCCTTCGTACGGGTTCATGTCCTTGACCGGCCGCGTGTCGAGCAGCGACCCAGGCAGGAAGGCGCGAATGCCGTTGACCAGCACCGTCAGACCGCCCTTGACCTTGCCGTTCACCGTGCCGGTGACGAACTCACCCGAGTCGAGTGATGTTTCCAACGAGAGCCACGATGCGAGGCGCTTGGCCTTGTCGCGCGACAGGATGGTGTCGCCGTAGCCGTTTTCGACCGCGTCGATGGCGACCGACACGAAATCGCCGACCTGGACTTCGAGCTCGCCATGGTCGTTCTTGAATTCTTCGATGGGCACGTAGGCTTCTGACTTGAGGCCTGCGTTCACCACCACGAAGCTGTGTTCAACGCGCACCACTTCGGCAGTGATGACTTCGCCCATGCGCATTTCAGAGCGCGTCAGCGATTCGTTGAACATGTCGGCGAACGATTCGCCGCCTTCGGTGATGGCAGTTTGAGCTTGTGACATGGGGTGTTTCCGGTGCAGCGGAGGCTGCGGGTTTGAGTTGTCGAATCCAGCGCCCTGGTGCGCCTTGAACGGCACGAAGGGAAGGCGCTGGGTCTTGAGCCGCTGCAGTCAGGCAAACGGCCTGCGTTGCGCCCAGCAATTCAGCACAGATTCCACCGTCGATTCGATGGAGAGGGCCGAATTGTCCAGAAGCACCGCGTCTGCTGCCGGCTTCAGGGGCGACGCCGCGCGATTCTGGTCGCGCGCATCACGTTCCTGCAGGCCTGCAAGCAAGCCCACCAGTGTAGTCGAAACCCCTGCCGCTTCCAACTGCTGGTGGCGCCGCCGGGCCCGGGCGTTGGCGCTGGCGGTCAGGTAGATCTTCAGGTCGGCGTCGGGGAAGATCGCCGTGCCCATGTCGCGCCCGTCGGCGACCAGCCCCGGCAGG
>JAKFUQ010000297.1 GCA_021732645.1 Rhizobacter sp.
CGGATACCGCGCGTGATCTCCTCTTCGCTCAGGTCACCCGATTCGAGATACTTGTTCATCAACTCTTCCGACGATTCAGCCGCCGCTTCGAGCATGTTTTCGCGCCACTTCTTCGCATTGGCCAGCAAGTCGTCCGGGATCTCGCGGTAGTCGAACTTCATGCCTTGCGAGGCCTCGTCCCAGATGATCGCCTTCATCTTGATGAGGTCGATCACGCCGGTGAAGGTGTCTTCGGCGCCGATGGGCAACACGATGGGCACGGGGCTCGCCATCAGGCGCGTCTTCATCTGGTCGTGCACCTTGTAGAAATTCGCTCCGGTGCGGTCCATCTTGTTGACGAACGCGAGGCGCGGCACCTTGTACTTGTTCGCCTGACGCCAGACGGTTTCCGACTGCGGCTGCACGCCACCCACGGCGCAGTAAACCATGCACGCGCCGTCGAGCACACGCATCGAACGCTCGACCTCAATGGTGAAGTCGACGTGTCCGGGGGTGTCGATGATGTTGATGCGGTGCTCGGGGCGAGCCAGATCCATGCCCTTCCAGAAGCAGGTGGTGGCCGCCGAGGTGATCGTGATGCCGCGCTCTTGCTCCTGCTCCATCCAGTCCATGGTGGCCGCGCCGTCGTGCACTTCGCCGATCTTGTGGTTCACACCGGTGTAGAACAGGATGCGTTCGGTGGTGGTGGTCTTGCCGGCGTCGATGTGCGCGGAGATGCCGATGTTGCGATAGCGCTCGATGGGGGTCTTGCGGGCCATGGTGGCACTCCAGTAAACAAGCCAAAGGCCGCTCTGGGGTTCACGTAAACCCGAGGAGC
Source organism: Rhizobacter sp. (assembly GCA_021732645.1). Lineage (GTDB taxonomy): Bacteria > Pseudomonadota > Gammaproteobacteria > Burkholderiales > Burkholderiaceae_C > PBB1. Next base: position 818 of record JAKFUQ010000297.1, read on the forward strand.
GGCCGGGAGGCGGGAAAGATCAGAAGCGGAAGTGAGAGAACGCCTTGTTGGCCTCGGCCATGCGGTGCACTTCGTCGCGCTTTTTCATCGCGCCGCCACGGCCTTCAACGGCCTCCAGCAGCTCGTTGGCAAGGCGCTGGGCCATCGACTTCTCGCCACGCTTGCGGGCGGACTCTTTCAACCAGCGCATGGCCAGGGCCACGCGACGCACCGGGCGAACTTCCACGGGAACCTGGTAGTTCGCACCGCCGACGCGGCGTGACTTCACTTCGACCATCGGCTTGATGTTGTTCAAGGCGGTCACAAAGATCTCCAATGGATCTTTACCCGACTTCTTCTCGACCTGCTCCAGCGCACCGTAGATGATGCGCTCGGCGATGGCCTTCTTGCCCGATTCCATGATGACGTTCATGAACTTGGACAGATCGACAGAACCGAATTTCGGGTCAGGGAGGATGTCCCGTTTGGGGACTTCGCGACGACGTGGCATTTCTCTTCCTTTTTGCTTCAGTTGGCTCAGGCTTGCGCCATCACCTTGGGCGCCACCGACATCTGGGGCCACCCACTTACTCGACAAGCCCAGCGGGTTTGTCGAAACTTCCCCAGCACACTTGGCCGGGGGTTCGATTGGCGCTTAAGCCTTTTTAGGACGCTTCGCGCCGTACTTGGAACGCGACTGCTTGCGGTCTTTGACGCCTTGCAAGTCGAGCGAGCCGCGCACGATGTGGTAGCGCACGCCTGGCAAGTCCTTGACGCGGCCGCCACGCACCAGCACCACACTGTGCTCTTGCAGGTTGTGACCCTCACCGCCGATGTACGAGATGATCTCGAAACCGTTGGTCAGGCGCACCTTGGCGACTTTCCGCAGCGCCGAGTTCGGCTTCTTCGGCGTGGTGGTGTAGACACGGGTGCAGACACCGCGACGCTGGGGGCTGCCCTGCATCGCTGGCGACTTGGACTTCGTGACCTCGGTCTCGCGACCGTGACGCACGAGTTGATTGATGGTTGGCATAGGTAACTTGTTCCCGTTTGAAGTCACTGGCTTCGGAGGGAGGGCCTGCCGGCGAGATTCGCCAGCCCGGCATCCGACGCCTGTGCGTCATGCTGCAAGGCAACAGCCGCAGCTCCCTTGTCCGAAAAGCCTTCCAGTATATTCGCCTGGGCAAAATCCGGCAAGCCGGACGACAGGAAGTGGCTGTGATCCCAAATCTGGTGCTCGACACCAATGCCGTTCTCGACTGGCTGGTCTTCGAAAACCCGGCCAGCCTGGCCTTCGGCGACGCCATCACCGCCGGGCGTGTGCGCTGGATCGTCAATGCGGCGGTGCGTGACGAGCTGGCCCAAGTGCTGGCGCGCGGTGTGGTCGATCGCTGGCAACCGGATCTGCCACGGCTGTGGCGCACCTGGGAGCGCCATGCCACCGCGATCGAACGGCCACCGCAAGGCGCACCGCAGCACCGACCGCAATGCACCGACGCGGATGACCAGAAGTTCGTCGATCTGGCGCTCGATACCGGTTCGCAATGGCTGGTCACGCGCGACCGGGCGCTGCTAAAGCTGGCGCGACGCGTCCGGGCGCTGGGTCTTGCGATCGTGACGCCGGAGCAGTGCTCGCTGGCTGACACCGCCGTCGCCCCGGCATGACCCAGGTTCGACGCCAGCAATAAAAAGGGCGGCCGAAGCCGCCCCCCCAACCCACGGGAAGAAGTCGCCTACTCGGCTGACTCGGCCCCCGCATCGACCGTCTGCGCCTGCGACTCGGCCAATTCTTCGGCTTCCTGCGTGGCGATGGCACGGCGTTCGGCGTCGTCCATCTCTTCCTTGGCCTTGCGGGCCTGGTGGAAAGCCATGCCCGTGCCTGCAGGAATCAGGCGGCCGACGATGACGTTTTCCTTCAAGCCACGAAGCTCGTCGCGCTTGCCCATGATGGCAGCCTCGGTGAGCACGCGGGTGGTTTCCTGGAACGACGCCGCCGAGATGAAGCTGTCGGTCGACAGCGACGCCTTGGTGATGCCCAGCAGCACGTCGGCATGGGTGGCCGGCAGCTTGCCTTCGGAAACCATTCTGTCGTTTGTATCCAAAAGCTCCGAACGCTCGACCTGCTCGCCCGCAATGTAGGCGGTGTCGCCGACATTGACGATCTGCACGCGGCGCAGCATCTGGCGAACGATCACCTCGATGTGCTTGTCGTTGATCTTCACGCCCTGCAGGCGGTAGACGTCCTGCACCTCGTCGACGATGTAGCGCGCCAGCTCCTCGATGCCCAGCAGGCGCAGGATGTCCTGCGGATCGGCCGGTCCGTCGACGATGGACTCGCCCTTGTTGACCACTTGGCCTTCGTGCACCAGGATGTTCTTTTCCTTGAGCACGAGTTCCTCGTAGACCTTGCCTTCCGGGTCGGTGATCTGCAAGCGCACCTTGCCTTTGGTTTCCTTGCCGAACGACACGGTGCCGGTCATCTCGGCCAGCGTGCCCTTGTCTTTCGGCGTGCGGGCTTCGAACAGCTCGGCCACCCGCGGCAGGCCGCCGGTGATGTCACGTGTCTTCTGGCCTTCGACCGGGATGCGTGCCAGCACTTCGCCTGGCATCAGGTCTTGCCCGTCGCGGATCTGGATCAGCGAGCCGACCGGGAAGCCGATCGTCACCGAGTGATCGGTGCCCGGGATCTTCACCTCGTGGCCCGACACATCCAGCAGCTTGACCTGCGGACGCACGACCTTCAACGCACCACGGCGCTTGGCATCAATGACCACCAGCGTGGACAACCCCGTCACTTCGTCGAGCTGCTTGGCCACCGTCAGGCCTTCTTCGACGTTCTCGAACTTCGCCTTGCCGGCGAACTCGGTGATGATGGGTCGGGTCAGCGGGTCCCAGTTGGCAAGCAAGGTGCCCGCCTTCAGTTGCTGACCCGCCTTGATCGACAGCAGGGCGCCATAAGGCACCTTGTGACGCTCACGCTCACGGCCATGCTGGTCGGAGATGATGATTTCGCCGGAGCGTGAAATCACCACCAGTTCGCCCTTGCCATTGGTCACGTAGCGCATGGTCGCGTTGAAGCCGATCAGGCCGTCGGACTTCGCATCGACACTCGACGCCACCGCCGCACGCGATGCCGCACCACCGATGTGGAAGGTGCGCATCGTCAGCTGCGTGCCCGGCTCACCAATCGATTGCGCCGCAATGACGCCGATCGCTTCGCCCTGGTTGACGGTGCCGCCACGACCCAGGTCACGGCCG
>JAKFUQ010000118.1 GCA_021732645.1 Rhizobacter sp.
AGATCGTGATTCCGCTGCCCTGAGCTCTTGTCCGCGCATCGCAGCGAGCGGGTGCATTCCATCGAAGAGGCAGTGAATGAAACCCATCTGGATCGTTGACGACGACCAATCCATCCGCTTCGTGCTCGAGAAGGCGCTGGCGCGCGAAGACCTGGCGGTCCGCAGTTTCACCAATCCGCGAGACGTGCTGACCGCGCTGGAAAGTGACGTGCCACAGGTGCTGGTGTCTGATATCCGAATGCCCGGCGGCTCGGGCATCGAATTGCTGGCCAAGGTCAAGCAGAAGCACCCTGAGTTGCAGGTCATCATCATGACCGCGTATTCCGACTTGGACAGCGCAGTGAGCGCCTTCCAGGGGGGCGCTTTCGAATACCTGCCCAAGCCGTTCGATGTGCCCAAAGCGGTCGAGCTGATACGCCGCGCACTCGACGAAAGCATGCGCGAAGCGGTGCGTGACGAGCGGCTCGCGGAGATGCCGGAAATGCTCGGCCAGGCGCCGGCGATGCAGGATGTCTTCCGTGCCATTGGCCGACTCAGTCAGAGCATCGTCACCGTGCTGATCACTGGCGAGTCGGGATCGGGCAAGGAACTGGTCGCGCAAGCGCTGCACAAGCACAGCCCGCGCGCCAGCGGCCCGTTCGTTGCCATCAACACCGCGGCCATCCCGAAAGATTTGCTTGAATCGGAGCTGTTCGGCCACGAGCGTGGGGCGTTCACCGGCGCCCAGACCACACGACGCGGTCGCTTCGAGCAAGCCGATGGTGGCACGCTGTTCCTCGACGAAATCGGCGACATGCCTTTCGATTTGCAGACGCGGCTGCTGCGTGTGCTGAGCGACGGCCAGTTCTACCGCGTCGGCGGCCACAACCCGATGCGCAGCAACGTCCGCGTGATCGCGGCGACCCACCAGAACCTGGAGGACCGGGTCAAGCTGGGCATCTTCCGTGAAGACCTGTTTCACCGCCTGAACGTCATCCGGCTGCGCCTGCCCGCCCTGCGCGAGCGCCAGGAAGATGTGCCTGCACTCGCCCGATTCTTCCTGCAGAGAAGCGCCAAGGATCTGGGCGTTGAAGCCAAGCGCATCACCGATGCCGCCTTGTCACGCATGATGCAGTTCGAGTTTCCAGGCAACGTGCGGCAGTTGGAAAACATCTGCCACTGGTTGACGGTGATGGCGCCGGCGCAGTCGATCGAGCCCAAGGATCTGCCGCCGGAGTTGCAATCGCTGACGCCACACACGGCGCCGCCATTCGCCGCGGCAGCGCAGCCACCGTCTGCGGCAAACGTGTCATCGCCGTCAGCATCGCCTGCGGTAGCGCCGCAGGGTGTGCACGATGCGATGGTTGCGGCGGTCGCGACATCCGAAGTCGGTGGCCCTGATGTGCCGCTGCGGGGTGTACTTGCCGAACTGCCCGCGGGTGCGGACCTGTCGTCTTCGCGCTGGCTGATCGATCTGGAGCGCGAATCGCGCAGCCTGTTGCTCTCCGGCGAGCCGCAGGTCTGGGACATCCTGACGCGCAAATTCGAGGCGCAACTCATCCACACGGCGCTCGACCTGACCCGAGGTCGGCGCATTGAGGCGGCTCAGAAGCTGGGCATAGGCCGCAACACGATCACCCGCAAGATTCAGGAGCTCGGGCTCGACGACTGACCTCCTCGACTCCCCGGCGGAAGGACCCAACCCCTCATCCAGGGGGTAGAAGCACCATGGCCCCCGCAGTACGCTGCGCACACCCGGTGTGGTCGGGAATCAAGGAGCCAAAACATGACTTTGCAGCCTACCTTCGGCGCGGCACTGTTGTTTTCCTTGGGTGCGCTTACCGCCGTCTCCTCGCAGGCAGCGACCTTCGATGTGACCATCGACGGATCCGATGCGATCTGGTTGGCTGGTCGCACCGATCTGGTCATTCCTGCGGCCAACCTGCCGTGGGTCGGCGGCCTGGGCCGACATGGTGGGCCGACGCCAGAAGAGATTCTGGAAACCTTGCCCCCATTCTTGACAGTGATGGGCGGCGATGTGATCAAGGCCCTCGATCCGGCCGTCGGGGGAATCAGTTTCTTCAACGGAATCGGTGTGCCCTTTTTCGGCCCCGGTGGCAACGGTTCCAGCGGAAGCAGCCTGACCTCGTTCGGCGGCATCAGCAGCTACCTCGGCCCGCAAGGCCCATTGGTGGGTGTGTTTCTGTCCGATGCCATTCCCGATGGCGCAGCGCCTGCGGGGTTGGACTTCTCGCCCGCTGGGCTGGGCATCGATTTCGCGTCCTTGTCGCCCACCCTCGGACAGGTCTTCTACATTGGCGACGGCAGGAACGCCGCCAACGCGTTTCAAGACTTCATTGCTCCCGTGGGCGCCACGCGCCTGTATTTGGGCATTCCCGATGGTTTCGGCTTTGGTGGTGCGCCAGGGGCTTACGACGACAACGATGGCGCGTACAGCGTACGCATCGGGGTCAATGAGGTGCCTGCGATTCCTGAGCCCGCGACGCACGCGATGTTGGCGCTCGGCCTCATCGGTGTGTTGATTGGCGCGAAGCGTCGGCGTCGCTGAGTAGCACCCGCCGCGCAAAAAAACGGCCGCTTGTAGCGGTCGTTTTTCTTGGTGATCGCGGTCAACAGAGCAGGTCGACCGTCACCGGCGCGTGGTGCGCCAACCTGCCACGACACCAAGCGCACTTTCCTACAGCCGCGTGGCGGCTTGTCCTATGGGTTTTCGCTGCTGACCCGCGATGCTCAATGCCATGCGCTTGTCCTGCCTAGATCACTTGCCCTTGTCCGACGAATCGGCCGGCTTTCGCCTGGAGTTTTTGATTTGCCGATGAGTCCGACAGCGAGGTCGCCTGCCCGCATTGCACAGCCGACTCCACACGGTCTGGTGTTGTCGGGGCATTGGACGGCCCGTGGCGTGGTCAATATCGAACCGCAGTTCGCGGCGTTGAAGTCGGCCGCGCTGGGCGCCGCGACCGCTGACGGCGTGGGTGTCGAAGCAATGGACAGCGCCGGTGCTTTGACGCTGCATCGGCTGTTGCTGCTGCGTGGCACGGCCGACGCCGCCGTCTCGGTGTGTGGCTTGCGCCCTGAATTCGCCCGCTTGCTCGACCTGGTGGGGCAGCGTGTGGCGGCGCAGCACAGCGAGGCGGCGCGACCGGCGCTGCGTGATCCTTCGATCGTAGAGCGACTGGGGTCGTCTACCACAGCGGTATTGACCGAAGCCATCGCGCTGCTTCGCTTCTTAGGCGAAGTCAGCATGGCGGCGCTCGGTTGCATCACGCATCCGGAGCGCATACGCTGGCGGCCGATTCTGTTCAACATCCGCAGCGCCGGCATCGAGGCGCTGCCCATCGTCGGGTTGCTGTCGTTCCTGCTGGGTGTGGTCGTCGCGTACCAGGGCGGCGACCAGTTGAAGCCCTACGGGGCCAACATCTACATCGCCGATCTGCTGGGGCTGTCGATGCTGCGCGAGTTCGCGCCGCTCATCACCGCGATCATCATCGCCGGGCGGTCGGGCTCGGCCTATGCCGCGCAGATCGGCACGATGGCGGTCACCGAAGAGATCGACGCGATGCGCACCCTCGGCATCCCACCGCTGGAAATGCTGGTGCTTCCTAAGGTGCTGGCGCTGCTGATCGCGCTGCCGCTGCTCACCGTGTTTGCCGACGCGCTCGGCGTGCTCGGCGGCATGTTCATGGCGCGCGCGCAGCTCGGCGTCGGCTTCGGCGAGTTTCTCGATCGATTCGCCAAGGCGGTCAGCGCGACGACCTTGCTGGTGGGGGTGGCCAAGGCACCGGTGTTCGCCGTGGTGATCGCGGTGGTCGGCTGCTTCCAGGGCTTTCGCACCCACGGCGATGCCGACAGCGTGGGTCGCCAAACCACCCGCAGCGTGGTGCAGGCGATTTTTTTGGTGATCGTGGTCGATGCCTTGTTCTCGATCGCGTTCAGCGCATTGGATTTATGACATGAGCGCTGTGGTCATCGACATGAAAAAGGTTTCGACCCGCTTCGGCGCGCATGTCGTCCACAGCGAGATCAACCTGGAC
>JAKFUQ010000204.1 GCA_021732645.1 Rhizobacter sp.
AAATGCGATGGCTGGGTGGACAACACCCGGTGCCCAAGGGCCAAGACCTCGATGGCGAGCGTTTGGATCGTGATCGAGACGACGCAAATCAGCTCGTGTCGAGGACATCAGTCAACTCGGTGCGGCGAAATTCAACAGCCTGCTAACCCTTTGAAGCTGACCCACACCGGCGTGCGTCAGTAGTGGTAGCGAAGTTGGGCAACCAACAAGGCATCTTTTTCCGCCTTGTAGACCATGCGGTGCTCGTCTGTGATTCGGCGGGACCAGAAGCCGGCCAGCGCATGTTTGAGGGGCTCTGGCTTGCCGATGCCAGCAAACGGATCTCGCTTTGTCGCGGCAATCAACTCGTTGATGCGTTTGACCATTCGCTTGTCTTGCTGTTGCCAGTACAGGTAGTCTTCCCACGCTTCATCGGCGAAAACAAGTTTCACTCGACCAACTGCCTTTCCTTGCCCTTGCCCTTGCTCAGTGCGCCCACAGCAGAGAGCAGCCGCTTGGCGTTTTCTGGACTGCGCAGCAAGAACGCTGTCTCCTCCAGAGATTTGTAATCCTCCATGGAGAGCATCACCACGGACTGCTGGCCGTTGCGCGTGATGATCAGAGGCTCGTGATCCTGGCACACACGGTCCATGGTGCTGGCAAGGTTCGCACGCGCGGCTGTGTAGGTGATAGCGTCCATGGGGGGCAACTCCAATATGTACGCTTTATTGTACATAGTCGATCGGCGCTGCCTGTCAAGAAACTGAACCGCGACGGCCTGCCCCGCGCTCAGCGATAAATCAAGCACACCGCCCGGGTCTCTATCGATTCCTTGCGCCCGACCGGGCCCATGCCTTCGGCGGTTTTGGCTTTCACGTTGATCTGATCGAGCTCGAGTGCCAGCGCCTGCGCCAGCCGCAAGCGCATGGCCAGGATGTGCGGCGCCATCTTCGGTGCCTGGGCAATGATGGTGCTGTCGATGTTGCCGATCTGCCAGCCGGCCGAGCGCACACGCCGCGCTGCCTCGGCCAGCAACGCCACCGAATCGGCACCGCGGAACTGCTCATCGGTGTCGGGGAAGTGTTTGCCGATGTCGCCCAGGGCCGCCGCGCCAAACAGCGCATCGGTGATCGCATGCGACAGCGCATCGGCATCGGAATGCCCGAGCAAACCATGGGTGTGGGGGATGGGTACGCCACCCAGGATCAAGGGGCGCCCGGCCACCAGGGCATGCGTGTCACAGCCCTCGCCGATGCGAAATGCGGGACCCTTCATCGGTTTGTTCATCGCACGGCTTTCGGGTTCAGGTCAGCGGGTTCGCAGCAGGCGCGCGGCCAGCGCGAAGTCAGGGGGAAGGGTCAGCTTGAAATTCTCGGCCGGGCCACGCACCAGGCGGGGCGCATGGCCCATGGCTTCGATGGCGCTGGCCTCGTCGGTGACAGGGGTGCCGCGCTGTGCGGCCAACGCGAGGGCGTCCTGCAGCAGGCCGATGCGAAACATCTGCGGTGTCTGCGCCTGCCACATCTGCACGCGATCGACGGTGGCGGCAACGCGGCCCGCCTGTTCGCGCTTCAAGGTGTCGGCCACCGGCAGCGCCAGAAGGCCACCGATGTCGTCGCCCAGGCAGGCATCGATCAGCGCATCGACCCATTCGGGGCGGATCAGGCAGCGGGCGGCATCGTGCACCAGCACCCAGTCGGTGGGCTGCGCGCCGCGTTCGGTCAACTCGCGCAGTCCTGCGGCGACGCTGTCGGCGCGGCTGGCACCACCGGTGCGGGCGACCCAGCCATCGAACTGCGGAACGCGAGACTCGAAGACCGCATCGCCAGGACTCAACACCACCAGCACCCGGTGCAGGCGCGCCACTCGATGCAGCGCCGCCAGCGTGTGGCCGACCACCGTGCTGCCGGCCAACGCTTCGTACTGCTTCGGGCCGGCTGTGCCGGCCCGTTCACCGTGGCCGGCGCAAGGCACCAGGCCGTAAAGGCGAGGCGACGTGCGCTGCGGTTCGATGGCGGATTCGGTGTGTGGCATCACGGGGTTGGCAACAGCACGAATTCTATAATTCAGGCCTGCATCGCCCCGTGGGTATCGTCTCCCGGGGCGCTTTGCTTTTTGCGCCACGCACCTCGTGCAGACACCTTCGATCGCCGCCGGCAAACGCCACACCCTGCCCCGCCCCCTCGGATCGGCCGACGCGCTGCTGCTGGCGCGCCATGCGCAGGCACAGACCGCGCAGAAGCGGCTGACGGCCATCATCACCGCCGAGCCGGCCGACACGCAGCGCCTCGAAGGCGAGCTGGCCTTCTTCGCGCCCAAGCTGCGCATCGCCGTCTTCCCCGACTGGGAAACGCTGCCCTACGACACCTTCTCGCCGCACCAGGACCTGATCTCCGAGCGGCTGGCCACGCTGTGGCGGCTGCTGCAGTCGCACAAGTACGGCGCGCTCGACGTGGTGCTGATGCCGGCCTCGACCGCGCTGGTGCGGCTCGCGCCACCGAGCTTCCTGGCCGCCTACACCTTCCACTTCAAGCAGAAGGAAAAGCTCAACGAGGTGGCACTGAAGTCGCAGCTGACGCTGGCCGGCTACCAGCACGTCAGCCAGGTGGTGTCGCCCGGCGAGTACGCGGTGCGCGGCGGGCTGATCGACCTGTTCCCGATGGGCTCGCTGGTGCCGTACCGCGTGGACCTGTTCGGCGATGAGGTCGATTCGATCCGCACCTTCGACCCCGACAGCCAGCGCAGCCTGTACCCGGTGCCCGAGGTGCGGCTGCTGCCCGGCCGCGAGTTCCCGATGGACGAGGACGCGCGCACGGCCTTCCGCGCCCGCTGGCGCGAACGCGTCGAGGGCGACCCGACCAAGGTGCGGCTCTACAAGGACATCGCGACAGGCATCGCGACCGCCGGCATCGAGTACTACCTGCCGCTGTTCTTCGACCAGACGGCGACGATCTTCGATTACCTGGGCGCGGAAAGCGACAGGTCAGCCGCGCTGGTGCTGCACGGCGAGGTCGATGAGGCGCTGAAGCGCTTCTGGACCGACACTCGCGAGCGCCATCGCTTTTTGCAACACGACCGCGAGCGGCCGATCCTGCCGCCGGAAGACCTGTTCCTGAAGTCGGACGAGTTCTTCACGCTGGCCGGTGCGCACGCGACGCTGAGCCTGCGCGGCCGCAGCACCGAAGGCGCAGCCGACACCGCGTGGGCGCGGCCGCTGCCCGACCTGGGCGTCGACCGCGGCGCGCCGGAGCCGCTGAAGAAATTGCAGGTGCATGTCGGCACGACCAGCCACCGGGTGCTGATCGTCGCCGAGACGCAGGGTCGCCGCGAAAGCCTGCTGGAGCTGCTGCGCGACAGCCGCATCGAGCCACCGAGCGTCGACTCGCTGGCCGAGTTCCAGGCCGGCGACGAGCGCTTCGCGATCGCGGTCGCGCCGCTGGCCGAGGGCTTCTTCTGGACCGACGCCGACGAGAACACCGCGATCGAGTTCGTCACTGAAACCGAGCTGTTTGCGACCTCGCCGACCGCACGCCGGCGCCGCAAGCAGGAGCAGGTCAGCGATGTCAACGCGCTGATCAAAGACTTGTCGGAGTTGAAGGTCGGCGACCCGGTGGTGCACATCAACCACGGCATCGGGCGTTACGTCGGGCTGCGCAACATCGATTTGGGCGATGGCGACAGCGAATTCCTGCACCTCGAATACGCCGACAAGGCCACGCTGTATGTGCCCGTCGCGCAGCTGCACCTGATCAGCCGCTACACCGGCGTCAGCGCCGAAGAGGCGCCGCTGCACCGGCTGGGTTCGGGTCAGTGGGAAAAGGCCAAGCGCAAGGCTGCCGAGCAGGTGCGCGACACCGCCGCCGAGCTGCTGAACCTGTACGCCCGCCGCGCGGCGCGCGAAGGCTATGCCTTCCGTTTCTCGGCGCACGATTACGAAGCCTTTGCGGCCAGCTTCGGCTTCGAGGAAACGCCGGACCAGAAGGCCGCCATCCACGCGGTGATCCAGGAC
>JAKFUQ010000027.1 GCA_021732645.1 Rhizobacter sp.
AGTCGCTGGACCCGGCGCAGCGCCAGCCGCTGAACCTACGGCACCTGTTTCGCGGCTATGCCGAACTGGGCAGCAACCCGCGATTCCTGGCGCTGGCGGTGGCTGCCGGGGTGCCCTTCAACGGCATGTTCCTGTACGTGGTGTCTGCGCCGGTGTTTCTGGGTCAGCATCTCGGCCTGCCGCCGCAGCACTACTTCGTGTTCTTCCTGATGATCATCGCGGGGATCATGGCGGGCGCCTACCTGTCGGGGCGGCTGGCCGGGCGCATGCCGCCGCAGCGGCAAGTGCATCTGGGGTTCGCGGTCATGGGCGCGGTGTCGTTGCTGAACCTGGCGCTCAACGTCGTTGTCGATGCGAACGCGTGGTGGGCCATGTGGCCGATCGGCCTGTACTGCTTCGGCTGGGCGCTGATGGTGCCCGTGGTCACGCTGATGGTGCTCGATCTGGCCCCCACCCGGCGCGGCATGGCCTCGTCCTTGCAGGCGTGCATTGGCAGCGTGGCCAGTGGCGTGGTGGCTGGCGTGATGGCACCGTGGGTCATGCATTCGACGGTGGCGCTGGCCGTGGGGGCCGTGGGGTTGATGGGCACCGGGCTGGTCGCCTGGCGTTGGGTGGCGCAGCGACCGGGTTGACGACGCGGGCCGACTCAAGCTCGGTCCGTCGGTACCGATACCACGAGGAAGTCCCACGGGTTTGTACCAGGAGTGTTCGCCGTGCCGCCATGGAGTCATCGCTTTGCTGCTGTCGCCTCACGACTGTCGGTGCTGGCCGTCTGCGCCGTCGGCATGCCTGCCGCGCAGGCAGGCACCGAGCCGGTGGCCGACCCCATGGTCGCGCTGCGCGAGCGGCTGGCGGCCAAGCTCAGTGCGGTGCCGGTGTCACCGGGTGCTGCTGTCGGCGTGTTGAAAGCGGCACCTACTGACGGGCTGCCCCCTGCGGGTGCGGGCAGCGCCGCACATGCTGGTGCCACCCATGTCAGCGGCAAGTCGGCGCAGCGGGTGTCAGCGCTGGCGGCCCGCACACCCGGCACAGGGGTGTCGCGTCCGCCCCAAGCCGTCGTGGCAACGCCGCTGCCGCACTGGGCCTACGACGGCCCGCAGGGGCCCGCCGCCTGGGCCAGCCTGACGCCAGAGAATGCTGCCTGCGACCAGGGCCAGCGGCAAAGCCCGATCGACATCACCGACGGCATCAAGGTCGAGCTCGATGCGGTGCAGTTCAACTACCGGCCGAGTGCGTTTCGCGTCGTCGACACCGGGCGCACGGTGCAGGTCAACCTCGCCCCCGGCAACCTGATCGAGGTCATGGGCAAGTCGTTCGAACTGGTGCATGCCCAGTTTCACCGGCCGTCCGAGGAGCGCATCGACGGCAAGCCGTTCGACATGGGTGTGCACCTGATCCACAAGGGGGCCGACGGCAAGCTCGCTGTGGTGGCGGTGCTGCTTGAGCGCGGCAGCGCGCAGCCGGTGGTGCAGGCGGTGTGGAACAACCTGCCGCTGGAGCAGGACGACGAGGTGGCGGCCAAGGGCCAGATCGATCTGGCCGAACTGCTGCCGAGCGACCGCCGCTACGCCACCTACATGGGTTCGCTGACCATTCCGCCGTGCAGTGAAGGCGTGCTGTGGATGGTGATGAAGACGCCGGTGCCCATCTCGCCCGAGCAACTGAGCACCTTCGCGCGGCTCTACCCGATGAACGCGCGACCGATCCAGGCGCTGCATGGTCGCCGCGTCAAAGAGTCGAACTGAGCATGCGATTCCCCCACCCGTCACCGAGCAGTACCCCATGACGACTTTTCTCTTGCGTGCGATCGGCCAGCTCCCAGTGGGGCGCAAGCTGCTGTTGATCTATTTGCTGGATCTGACGGCGGTGATCTACATCTCCAGCATCCTGATCAACGAGAAGTACATCTCGATCGATTTTTCGCGCAAGGAACTGACAGGCAACGCCTACATCGCCGAGGTGCGTGATGTGCTGGTGGCCCTGCCCACGCCGCTGCCCACGCCACCGGCGTCGTCATCCGCGCCTGCCAAGGCCGCCCTCGGGGCCGCCCCGCTGCAACTGGAGCGCGCCCAGTGGGAGCCACGACTCGCGGCGCTGCGGGCCGCCGAAATGGCCCACGGCGAAGGCATGAAGTCCGCCGACGTCAACGCGGCGTTCATCGATGCCTTGCAGATGGCCATGAACAAGCCGGCCTTCGAGGTCGGCGATCTCGCGGCCACCATGGCGGCAGGCCGCGAACTGTTGACCCGCATCGGCAACCAGTCGAACCTGATCCTCGACCCCGACCTCGACAGCTACTACACGATGTCCATCGTGCTGCTGCGTTTGGTCGAACTGCAAGACGTGCTGGCGCAAGACGCCTACAAGGTTGTCGAGTTGAAACAGGCGAGCCCCGCCCAGCGCAACCGCTTGCAAACCGAGTTGCTGATTCTGGAAGGTCGCCTCGATGCTGCCCTCACCGGCACCGAGTCCGACTACGCCGAAGCGCTGGCTGCAGGCACGCCCGTGTTGAAGGCCGCGATCGACCCCACGCGGCAGGAATTGGTGAATGTGGTCAAGGCGTTCCGCGTGGCGCAAAGTGAGCTGGACAGCGTGGATGCGAGCACGGCCAGGGCGCTGATCGCGCAACGCCACGCCGACGTGCGCACCGTCCTGCACAAGACGTGGCAAGCCGCTGAGGTGGGCCTGGACGGCGTCATCCAGGTGCGTGTCGATGGCCTGTACACCCGCATGTGGGTGCACCTGGGCACCGCGGTGGGCCTGCTGATGCTGATCCTGGGCATCGTCTACTTCGTGGCCCGGCAGATCGCGCTGCCGCTGCAACGGCTGGCTGATGTGGCGGGGCGCGTCAGCGCCAGCGGCGACTACACGATGCGTGCGGTTCACGACAGCCGCGACGAAATCGGCCAGCTGGTGCTGGCCTTCAACAGCATGCTGGGCGATCTGGACCGCGACCGCGCCGGGCGCGAGGAATTGGCGGCGTCGGCACGTGCCGAGGAAGCGCAGCGTGCGTTGCTCGAATCGTTCCCGATGCCGCTGATCGTCACCTCGATCCCCGAGCACCGGGTGTTGCACGCCAACCAGCCGGCCCAGCCGTGGCTGCAGGACCTGACGACCGACCCGTGGAGTCAGCGCCTCGAACCGCAGGCCCGCACGCGGTTCTTCTCGCGCTTGAGCGATCAGGAAACTGTCGATGGCTTCGAGGTGCAGTGGTTGTCGGGCGATCAGCGTTCGGCTGCCACCCGCGGGCCGTGGGCGCTGTTGTCGGCCCGCCGACTGTCGTACCAGGGCCAGCCGGCGCTGCTGACGGTGTTCACGCCAATCGATCAGATCAAGCTGCTCGAACAGCGGCTCAAGCTGTGGGCCAAGGTGTTCGAGGCGTCGTCCGAAAGCATCATCATTTTCGACGTCGACCGACGCATCCTGACCGCCAACAAAGCGTTCAGTCGCGATTGCGGCTGGGGGGTCGAAGAGGTGGCCGGCCAGACGCCCGAGTTCCTGTATTCCTCGCGGCACGATGCCGACTTCTTCGAGACACTGTGGCAGTCGGCCATCATCCGCGGCATGTGGCAGGGCGAGGTCTGGTTCAAGCGCAAGACCGGCGAGGTGTACCCCACCTGGCTGATCACCAACGCGGTGCGCGACGGCGACGGGCGCATCACCCACTTCGTTGCTGCGGGTGCCGATATCACGGAGCACAAGGCCAGTCAGGAACGCATCCATCACCTGGCGCACCACGACGTGCTGACCGACCTGCCGAACCGCTCGCTGTGCCTGGAGCGGCTGCGCATGGCCGTCGAGCAGGCCGGGCGCACCGGTCAGCATGTGGGCGTGGTGTTCATCGACCTCGACCGCTTCAAGAACATCAACGACTCGATGGGTCACCATGTCGGCGACGCGCTGTTGCGCTCGGTGTCCAAGCGGCTGCTGTCGGCGGTGCGTGCAGGCGACACC
>JAKFUQ010000078.1 GCA_021732645.1 Rhizobacter sp.
AGCAAAGCGGCGTCTACGAGCCGACGCTCGACCTTGCCAAGCCCTCGTTTTCGATTCAGCTGCCGCCTCCCAACGTCACCGGCACGCTGCACATGGACCATGCGTTCAACCAGACGATCATGGACTCGCTGACGCGCTACCACCGCATGCGTGGATTCAACACGCTGTGGGTGCCGGGCACCGACCATGCCGGCATCGCCACGCAAATCGTCGTCGAGCGGCAGTTGCAGGAGCAAGGCCTGAACCGCCACGACCTGGGCCGCACCAACTTCGTTGCACGGGTCTGGAACTGGAAGCAGCAATCAGGCTCGACGATCACCCGCCAGATGCGCCGCATGGGCGACAGCGTCAGCTGGCCGCACGAGTACTTCACGATGGACGACAAGCTGTCAGCCGTCGTCACCTCGACCTTCGTTCAGCTCTACGAACAAGGGCTGATCTACCGCGGCAAGCGGCTGGTCAACTGGGACCCGGTGCTGAAATCGGCAGTGTCGGACCTGGAAGTCGAGAGCGAGGAGGAAGACGGCTCGCTGTGGCTGATCCGCTATCCGCTGGAAGATGGCTCAGGTGATTTGGTGGTGGCGACGACGCGGCCCGAGACGATGCTCGGCGACGTGGCGGTGATGGTGCACCCGGAGGACGAACGTTACGCCGCCTTCGTCGGCCAACGCGTCACGCTGCCGCTGTGCGGGCGAACGATTCCCGTGATCGCCGACGACTATGTGGATCGCGCCTTCGGCACCGGCGTCGTCAAGGTGACGCCGGCGCATGACGTGAACGACTATGCGGTTGGCCAGCGCCACAACCTGCCGATCATCGGCGTGCTGACGCTCGACGCGGCGGTCAATGAGAACGCGCCGGTGGCGTATCAAGGCCTCGATCGGTTCGTCGCCCGCAAGCGCGTGGTGGCCGATCTGGATGCACAAGGTTTCCTGGTCGAGGTCAAAAAGCACAAGCTGATGGTGCCGCGCTGCGCGCGCACCGGGCAGGTCATCGAGCCGATGCTGACCGATCAGTGGTTCGTCGCGATGACGAAAAACGGCCCCGACGGAAAAAGCATCGCGCAGAAGGCGATCGACGCGGTCGCGAGCGGCGAGGTCAAGTTCGTGCCCGAGAACTGGGTCAACACCTACGACCAGTGGATGAAGAACATCACCGACTGGTGCATCTCGCGCCAGCTGTGGTGGGGCCATCAGATTCCCGCCTGGTACGGCACGAATGGCGAGTTGTTCGTTGCGACGAACGAAGCCGAAGCCCGTGACAAGGCCACGGCCGCCAGCTACAGCGGCGAGCTGGTTCGCGACGAAGACGTGCTCGACACCTGGTACTCATCAGCCATGGTGCCGTTCTCGTCGCTGGGCTGGCCCGAGAAGACGAAGGAACTCGACCTGTTCCTGCCGTCGAGCGTGCTGGTCACCGGCTACGACATCATCTTTTTCTGGGTTGCCCGGATGATCATGATGACGACGCACTTCACCGGCAAGGTACCGTTCCACCATGTGTACATCCACGGCCTGGTGCGCGATGCGCAGGGCAAGAAGATGAGCAAGTCGGAAGGCAATGTGCTCGACCCGGTGGACCTGATCGATGGCATCTCGCTGACGCCCTTGCTCGACAAGCGCACCGTCGGCCTGCGCAAGCCCGAGACCGCGCCACGCGTGCGCAAGGACACCGAGAAGGAGTTTCCGGACGGCATCCCGGCCTTCGGCGCCGACGCGCTGCGCTTCACCTTTGCATCGCTGGCAAGCCTGGGTCGCAGCATCAACTTCGACTCGAAGCGCTGCGAGGGCTACCGCAATTTCTGCAACAAGCTGTGGAACGCCACCCGCTTCGTGCTGATGAACTGCGAAGGTCAAGACTGTGGCCTGGCCGAGCACACGAAAGCGCAGTGCGAGCCCGGCGGCTCTGCACACAACTATCTGACGTTCTCGCAAGCCGACCGGTGGATCACCAGCGAGCTGCAGCGCGTGGAAGCCGCGGTCGAACAAGGCTTTGCCGACTACCGGCTCGACAACGTCGCGGGCGCGATCTACTCCTTCGTCTGGGACGAGTACTGCGACTGGTACCTGGAGATCGCCAAGGTGCAGATCCAGACCGGCGACGAATCGGCCCAACGCGAGGATCGACAAGCCGCCCAGAGGGCTACGCGCCGCACCCTCATCCGCGTGCTGGAAACCGTGCTGCGGTTGCTGCACCCGATCACGCCGTTCATCACCGCCGAGCTGTGGGAACGCGTGGCCGTGGTCGCTGGCCGCAAAGTGGCAGGCTCGGCCGACAGCCTGGTGACGGCGCAGTATCCGAAGGCTCAGCTCGAACGCATCGATGCCGCGGCCGACGCCTGGGTCGCGCAGCTCAAAGGCATGGTCGGCGCGTGTCGGCGGCTGCGCAGCGAGATGAGCCTGTCACCCGACAAGCGCGTGCCACTGCTGGCGCTCGGCGACACGGCCTTCGTGCAGGCCGCCACGCCGCTGCTGAAGGTGCTGGCCAAGGTGTCGGAGGTGCAGCTCCACACCGATGAAGCCGCCTATGCGCAGGCGACGCTGAACGCGCCAGTCGTCGAGTTCGGCGGCACCCGGCTCGCGCTGCACGTCGAGATCGACGTGGCCGCCGAAACGGAACGCCTGCACAAGGAGATCACACGGCTCGATGGTGAAATCGCCAAAGGCAGTGCGAAGCTCGCCAACGAAAGCTTCGTGGCCCGCGCCCCGGCGGCGGTGGTGGCTCAAGAGCAGGCGCGCATGGCCGAATACACCGCCACGCGTGATCGATTGGAGGCACAGGCCCAAAGGCTGATGGCAACATCTTGAAGCACCTCGGGGGCTTCCCACCCGCCTGTGGTGGGCCTTTGCAGCGGCTGGCCGTCTTTTGAGCATGTGAGAATGATTTGGTAATCACATCGCCCGCCTGCAGGCAAGGAATCGGCACATGAAAATCAACAAAGCAATCTTCCCGGTGGCAGGTCTCGGCACGCGCTTTTTGCCGGCCACCAAGGCGCAGCCCAAGGAGATGCTGCCGGTGGTCGACAAGCCGCTCATCCAGTACGCGGTTGAGGAGGCCTACGCGGCGGGCATCCGCCAGATGATCTTCATCAACGGCCGAACCAAGCGCTCCATCCCCGACCACTTCGACACCGCCTACGAACTCGAGGCCGAATTGGCCGCCGCTGCCAAGCACGAGTTGCTGGAGCTGGTGCACTCCATCAAGCCCGACGACATGGAATGCATCTACATCCGCCAGTCCAAGGCCTTGGGGCTCGGCCATGCAGTGTTGTGCGCGCAATGTGTGGTGGTCAACGAACCGTTTGCGGTTCTGCTGGCCGACGACCTGATGGTGGGCTCACCGCCGGTGCTCAAGCAAATGGTCGAGCGCTTTGCCGACTGGCAGGCCTCGATCATCGCGGTGCAGGAGGTGCCCAAGGATCAGACGCGCCGCTACGGCATGGTGGCCGGCACACCGGTCAACGACCGGATGATGGACATGACGCACATCGTCGAAAAGCCGGCGCCCGAAGACGCGCCCTCGAATTTGGGCGTAGCGGGCCGCTACATCCTGACGCCAGGCATCTTCAGGGAAATCGCCGCACAGCCGCGCGGCGTGGGCGGCGAGATTCAGCTCACCGACGGCATCGCCGCGCTGATGCGCCGCGAAAAGGTGTTTGCCTTCCGCTACGAAGGGCGGCGCTACGACTGCGGCAGCAAGGAAGGCTTCCTGGAAGCCAACGTGGAGCTGGCCCTGGCGCACCCGCAGCTGGGCCCGGGGTTTCGCAGCTACCTGAAAACGCTCAACCTCTGAGCCTGTCCTTTGGCCCCGCCCCAGCCTCAGCGGCGGCGCAGCAGGTGGATGAACTCGTCAGCGACGGTGGTCTGTTCGATCAGGTCGTTGCCCGTCTGCTTGGCGAAGGCCTGGAAATCGCGCAGCGAACCGGGGTCGGTCGACACCACCC
>JAKFUQ010000261.1 GCA_021732645.1 Rhizobacter sp.
ATGTGGTTCAGCGGCGTGGTGTGCACCGCCGGTTTCTTGTTGGCGTCGATCGGCTGCATCAGATCGACCTCGACGCGGTGTGCGCCCCGGCCCATCGTGCAGATGTCTTCATCGACGTTCTCGCGCTCGCTGACGAAAGTGCCGGTGACTTCGAGCCCGAGCTGGTCGACCCACAGCGTGCGCAGACTGTCCTTGCTCGGCCCGCCGATGGCGACTTGCTGGATGCCCAAGACCTTAAATGGACGTGTACTCATCAAACATTCCTTTTCGCGCAAGCGCAGCGACGCGCTACATCAAGCCACGCCCGCGGAACCGGCTTGGCCGGACCGCCAGGCGGCGCCCCTCGGGAGCAGGAGCGCAGCGACTGGGGGGCCCTATTCAAAACGAATGATGACTTGATCGACCGCCAGGCTTTCGCCCTTGGCAGCTTTCACTTCCGCCACCACCGCATCCTGTGTCGCCAGCAAGATGTTCTCCATCTTCATCGCTTCGATCACCGCCAGCTTCTCGCCCGCCAGCACCTTCTGGCCGGGCTTGACCGTCACATCGACCAGCAACCCCGGCATGGGCGACAGCAGGAAGCGCGACAGGTCGGGCGGCGCCTTGAAGGGCATCAGCGCCGACAACTGTGCGGCCAGCAGCGACCTCACCTTGGCGTCGAGCTGCAAACCGTTGTAGATCACGCGGTAGATCAGGTCGATGCGCTCGATCTGCGCACAAAACGGCTGGCCGTCGATGCGGCCGTGGATCACCACCTCGCGCAGCGGCGTGTCGAACTCGATGGCGTAACAAACGCCGCCCAGCGTGACGCGAAAGCTGTCGTTGTCGGGCACCACGCTGACCGGCACGCTTTCGGGGTTGCCCTGGCCGTCGGTGGTGATGACGATCGAATCGGGCTTGATGATGAGTTCGTGCCCCGGCAGCTGGCCGGTGATGCGCGCCGAGCGGTCGAGGTGGATGCGGTGCGCCACCGCAGCGAGTGCGCGCAACAACATCAGGTCGGCTTGCACAGCCTCGGTGTCAAAAGCGGCCGCCGCCGAAAAGCCTTTCGGGTACTGCTCGGCGATGAAGCCGGTGTTGAAGTCGCCGGCGACGAACTTCGGATGCGCCAGCAGCGCCGCCTGGAACGGGATGTTCGAGCTGATGCCGCGAATCGCAAACGCATTCAGCGCCGCGCGCATCTTCGCGATCGCGTCCGCCCGGTCGCGGCCCTTGACCACCAGTTTGGCGATCATCGAGTCGTAGTACATCGGGATCTCGCCACCGTCGACCACGCCGGTGTCCACGCGCACGCCGCCGTCTTCAGGCACCTCGCCGCTCGCGGTCCAGGTCTCGACCGGTGGCGCGAACTTCACCAGCCGGCCGGTCGATGGCAGGAAGCCGCGGAACGGGTCTTCGGCGTTGATGCGGCATTCCATCGCCCAGCCGTCGCGCCGGATGTCTTCCTGGGTGAGGAAGATCCGTTCGCCAGCGGCGACGCGGATCATCATCTCGACCAGATCGAGCCCGGTGATGCCTTCGGTCACCGGGTGCTCGACCTGCAGCCGGGTGTTCATTTCGAGGAAATAGAAGCTCTGGTCCTTGCCGACCACGAACTCGACCGTGCCAGCCGACTGGTACTTGACGGCCCGTGCCAGTTGCACGGCCTGCTCGCCCATCGCGCGGCGGGTGGCCTCGCTGATGAAGGGCGACGGCGCCTCTTCAATCACCTTCTGGTGGCGGCGCTGGATCGAACACTCGCGCTCCCACAGGTAGACGATGTGGCCGTACGAATCGCCCAGCACCTGGATCTCGATGTGGCGCGGTTCCTCGACGTATTTCTCGATGAACACGCGGTCATCGCCAAAGCTGTTGCGCGCCTCGTTGCGGCACGAGGTGAATCCCTCGAAGGCTTGCTTGTCATCGAACGCCACCCGCAGGCCCTTGCCGCCACCGCCTGCCGAGGCCTTGATCATCACTGGGTAGCCGATGCCCCGGGCGATCTCGACCGCCTGCTCGGCGGTGTCGATCGCGGCGTTGTAGCCGGGGATGGTGTTGACGCGGGCCGCGAGGGCCAGCTGCTTCGACGCGATCTTGTCGCCCATGGCGGCGATCGACGCGTGCTTCGGCCCGATGAAGACGATGCCTTCTTCTTCGACGCGGCGCGCGAACTCGGTGTTCTCGCTCAGAAAGCCGTAGCCCGGATGCACCGCCTGCGCGCCGGCCTGCTTGCAAGCCGCGATGATCTTGTCGATCACCAGGTACGACTCTCGCGATGGCGCGGGCCCAAGGTGTACCGCTTCGTCAGCCAAGCGGACATGGCGGGCGTATTTATCGGCGTCCGAGTACACGGCAACCGTCTGGATGCCCATCTTCTTCGCGGTCTTGATCACCCGGCAGGCGATCTCACCGCGGTTCGCAATCAGAATTTTGGTGAACACGATGACCTCATAGAGTGTTTTTTGTGGGCCTTGAAAAGAGCGAATCAATGTTGCCGCTTCTGGTTGGTCGAGGGCGATGGGCGGGCGACTGCGCTCATGTCCTCCGGTCCGGCTCACGCCGAACCTCCCCCTTTACTTCGCTACGTCGCCCGTCCATCGCCCTCGACAGCACCGAGGCTTGCCGCCACACAGCGCCACATCGGCCTGATCCCGCGCCAGTCACGAAGGGGTTCGCAACCTTGGAAACCATGTTCTCGCTCATCCATGAACCGGGGTGCAAAGTTCCACCAACGTTCCATCGGGTGTACGCAAGTAAGCAACGGTTTGGCCCCACGGCTTGACCATCGGAGGCCTCAGCACAGTCGCGCCGACCTCTACAGCCGTGGACACAGCTGCGGTCACGTCTGCCGTGACCAGCGCTATCTCCATGCCCAACGGCAGCAACGAATCGTTGGCGCGCACATAGCCCTCCGGCAGGTTGTCCATGCCCAATTCGTGCGCCGCAAATCCCATCGTTGTGGCACCACTGTTCAGTTCGCCGTAGGTTCCAGACTCGTGAAGAAAACGTCTCTCGAAACCAAAAGCGCGTTCCCAGAATGAGAGTGCATCAACTACATCCGGGACGTACACGATGACATAACCGAGTTGCATGTTCACTTCTCCCTGATGAGGCTGTCAGTTGCCAGCCGTTGTTTGCGGTTGGCGGTGTACTCCCACCGCGGTTGGGGTGTGCCGCCGTTCATGAAGCTCGTCGCAGCGAGAAAGGCATCCAGCTAACACGGGGCGTAGCGATGTCCCCCGGGTTGGGCGACGCCAGTCCCTCCTCCTTTGCTTCGCTCCATCGCCCACCCACCAACCTCGACAGGACTGAAGCGTGCCTGCCGTGCCGAACATTCAGTCGTGCAGATCAGGCCGGTGTGGCGTTCTGCGTAGCGAAGTAAAGGAGGAGGGCCTGTCTCTTCAGGCCCGGGGGAGCAAGCCCGGACACAAACAGTCCTGAGGACTGTTTGTGCCTGGCGCGCGCCTGGGGCTCTGCCCCCAGGCATGAGCGGAGCAGAGCGCCGCATCGGCCTGATCCCGCACCAAAGCACCGTACTCACAGCGGAATGTTCCCGTGCTTGCGCCATGGGTTCTCCAACTTCTTGTCGCGCAGCATCACCAACGACCGGCAAATCCGCTTGCGCGTCTCGTGCGGCTGGATCACGTCGTCGATGAAGCCGCGCGCGCCGGCCACGAAGGGGTTGGCGAAGCGCGCCTTGTATTCGGCTTCTTTCGCAGCCAGCTTCTCCGGGTCGCCCTTGTCATCGCGGAAGATGATTTCGACCGCGCCCTTGGCACCCATCACCGCGATCTCGGCATTCGGCCACGCGAAGTTGACGTCGCCTCTGAGGTGCTTCGAGCTCATCACGTCGTAGGCGCCGCCGTAGGCCTTGCGCGTGATCACGGTGATCTTGGGTACCGTGCATTCGGCGTAGGCGTAC
>JAKFUQ010000136.1 GCA_021732645.1 Rhizobacter sp.
GTCCACCGAGCGAGGCATCGAAGTGCGTGATCCCCACCTCGAGCGCCGCCAGCGCGTTGGCCAGCCCCATGGCCCGGGTGTCGTGAAAGTGGGCCGTGAAGGTCACCTGGGGCCAGCGCTCGGTGACCGCGCGGAACAGTCGCTGCACCTGCGCCGGGTTGGCCATGCCAGTGGTATCGCACAGCGCGATGCGGGTGATGCCCAGATCGACCAGGCGAGCCACCCAAACCAGCACGTCGTCCGCAGGCACATCGCCGTCGAAGGGGCAGCCGAACGCGGTGGATATCGATGCGTTGATAGCGGCCTGCCCCGCCGAGGCAGCGACGATCTCGGCAAACTGCGCAAGCGACTGCTCGCGGCTCATGCGCAAATTGGCCAGGCTGTGCGAAGCGCTGGCCGACATCACCAGGTTCAACTCATCGACGGCGCAAGCCAGCGCCCGTTGTGCGCCGCGCAGGTTGGGTACCAGCGCGGCGTACTCGACGCCGGGCACGCGGTCGATGCCGCGCATCACTGCTTCCGCATCGGCCAGCGCGGGGATGGCTTTGGGCGATGAGAACGAGGTGACCTCGATCTTCGCAACACCGCTGCGGCTCAGGGCGTTGACCAGCTCAATCTTGCGTTGGGTGGGCACGAACACCGGTTCGATCTGAAACCCGTCGCGCACACACACTTCGTGAATGTGCAATGCCATTGCTGCGTTGGAGGGATCGTGGGTTGCCATGGGGTTGGATTCGAAACTTTCGTCAATTCACTGCGGCACCCAGCGCGCGCAAGGCACCGTCGGCGTAGAGCAGAGGGACCACGCTCTCGTTGACTTGTACGGCATTCACCACCGCGATGATGACCGCATGGGTGCCCACGGTGGTCACCTCATTGACACTGCAAAACAGATTGCACTGCGCACCTTGCAGGTAGGGCAAGCCGGTGCCGCCATCAAGCCGCCAATCACCAGTGTCGAAGCGTGTTTCGCCGATCTTCTGGCCGCTGAAGCAGGCGACCAGCTCATGGTGAGACGCCATCAGCACATTGACGCAGAACTGGCCGCGCTCGATCAGTGGCGCGTAGAGGCTTGCGTTGTGATTGACGCAGATCAGCAGCGTGGGTGGGTCCATCGTCACGGAGCTGACGGCCGTGGCGACCATGCCGTGGCGCTGCCCGATGGCGTCGGCGGTGGTGATCAAGGTCACTGTGGCTGCCACGCGCCGCATTGCCGCACGGAACTCGGGCGCCAGGTTTCCGATGGGCTGTTGGGACATGTTCATTGACGGGTGCGGTCTGGGCAAGCCACTGCGTGCATGGCCTGGGCGTTGGTGCGACCGCTGAGGGGTCGGCTGAGTACGGGTGATTTTCCACTGTAGTGGCATGTGGACTTCAATTTCAGCCGTGTACCCGCCGCTGATCGAGAACTGGCAACGCGACGCGACATCCGAAGGCAAAATCGAGTGCGAGCCCGAACCCATCAAGGAACATCCGTGGAACGATTTTTCATGCACATCGGCGGCGAATCGGTAGCAGCCATCGGCGGCGAGCTGTTCGACAGCATGAACCCCGCCACCGGCGAGACCTGGGCGCAGTTTCCGAAAGCCGATGCGCGCGATGTCGACCTGGCCGTGAAGGCCGCCCACCGCGCATTCGAAGAGGGTGCGTGGCCGCGAATGACGGCCAGCGCACGCGGCCTGCTGTTGCATCGGCTCGGTGACCTGATTGCCGAGAACGCCGAGCGACTGGCCGATCTGGAAGTGCGCGACAACGGCAAGCTGAAGGCCGAAATGCTGGGGCAGATGAAGTACCTGCCGCAGTGGTTCTACTACTACGGCGGCCTGGCCGACAAGGTCGAGGGCGCGGTGACGCCGATCGACAAGCCCGGCATGTTTCACTACATCAGCTACGAGCCGCTGGGCGTCGTGGCGGCCATCGCGCCGTGGAATTCACCGCTGCTGCTGGCCGCCTGGAAAATCGCGCCGGCGCTGGCGGCGGGCAACACCATCGTCGTCAAGCCGTCGGAGTTCTCGTCGGCGTCGACGGTGTACTTCGCTGAACTGGTCGCGCAGGCGGGTTTCCCGCTGGGCGTGTTCAACGTCGTCACCGGCTTCGGACTCGACGTGGGCGAGCCGTTGGTCAAGCACCCGTTGGTGGCCAAGGTGGCGTTCACCGGCAGCGAGGAAGGCGGGCGCAGCGTGTACCTGAACGCGGCCGTCGATTTCAAGCGGGTGTCGCTAGAACTCGGCGGCAAGTCGGCCAACATCGTGTTTGCCGATGCGGCGCTCGACGACGCGGTCAAGGGCATCGTGTCAGGCATCTTCGCCGCCACCGGCCAGACCTGCATGGCGGGCTCACGGTTGCTGGTACAGCGCGCGGTGCACGACGAGGTCGTGACCCGGCTGGTCGAATTCATGAAGACGGCGAAGCTCGGTGACCCGCTCGACAAGAACACCAACGTCGGCCCGGTGTCGACACCGCCTCAGCTGGCCAAGGTGCTGCACTACATCGACGTCGCCCGCGCAGAGGGTGCCACCTGCGTGCTGGGCGGCGAGCGGTCGAAGCGCCCCGGCTGCGAGAAGGGCCTGTTCGTCGAGCCGACGATCTTCACTGGCGTCAACAACGCGATGCGCATCGCGCAAGAGGAGGTGTTCGGCCCGTTGCTGGTGGTGATTCCGTTCGACACCGAGGACGAAGCGGTAGCGATTGCCAACGACACGCCCTATGGCCTCGCCGCCGGCGTGTGGACGCGCGACCTGGAACGCGCGATGACACTGCCCAAACGCCTGAAGGCGGGCACGGTGTGGGTCAACGCCTACCGCGTGGTCAGCTACATGGCGCCGTTCGGTGGCGTGAAAGCTTCAGGCCTGGGCCGCGAAAACGGCATCCGCGCGATCTACGAGTACCTGGAATCGAAGAGCGTGTTCATCAACCCACGGCCCGGCATCGCCAACCCGTTCGTGCTGAGTTGACGGCGCAGGCGCGATGGTTCGGCCGGACCTCGTCCGGCTGCGCGAGTGTGGTGCGCTCGAAGTCCCGGTACCTATCGGTCTAGGCAAAGGTCAACTTCGCTGTCGAATGAATTCACATTCCCTGAACGGTCATAGCGGCCGGTAGCTCGGCGGGCAGGTCAAGACTGGGTGCAGACTGTCGCCCTAAGGTTACGAGTGACCGCTTCGGTTGAGAGCTGACATAGACGCACGTGGACATCATCCCGGCCCCGTAGGAGGGATGAGGGCCCGACCGATCATTTCGGCATGGTCAGCTTCGTACCGTCCTGGAAGACGACCATGTCTGGCACGAACTTTGTTGTGTACTTGCGATCCTCGAGGTTCCAGACGGCACGATGCGCGTCGACAAACTGGTTGTAATCCCGACCTCCAATCCAGGTCGCTGACTTACCAGGCGCAATGTTCTCGCTGATGCGGAAGTTGACCGCACCAACCTCCTTGTCGAACACGTCGATGAACTTGATTTCTCCAGCAACACCCACGACCGGATTGTCCAAGTTGTTCTGCACCCCGATGCGGAACTCCTGGTATTCGCTGTATCGGCCAGCGTCGTAGTTTTCCGGGAGCTCTTTCTTCGCAATCAGGGTGACGGTGACAGCCTTGTTTAGCTGCTCCATCGCGACCGCCCGCTCCTGTTCGAGCTTCTTCTTGAGTGCCTCTTCCTCGGCGCGCTTTGCAGCCTGCTCGGCTTCCCACTTCTTCTGAGCTTCCAGCGCCTGACCGATGGTGGTACCGGGCGGCACGCCCTTGCCACCGAACACCTCGCCCACCTTGGCGCGCATAAGGTAGCCCGCAACCTTCTCGCGGTCTTCGTCTGGCAGCTTCTTGAGGACTGGCGCCAGCTCCTTGTCCCAGGTGGACATGTCTGACGGGATGACAGCCTCGGTTGGCTTGGAGCAGCCGC
>JAKFUQ010000205.1 GCA_021732645.1 Rhizobacter sp.
CCACCGCATGGCGGCCGAGGGCGCTGGGCTTGGCCGCCGGTTTGTCCTTGCGCGGCGCTTCCCACACCGTGCTTTCGATGTGGCACAGGCGGGGGACCACAAAGCCGAAGTGCGCACCAGCGACGCCCACCACCAGCACCCGCGCATGCAGCGGGTCGGGCCGTGCGCTGCCGTCGAGCAGGCTGGCCAGACACACCAGCGTGACGCTGTGCCCCCGGTGGGTGAACATGCCGACCACCGCCGCGTGTCCGCTGGCCGGGCGGGCGCAGTCGGTGGGCAAAGGCAGCACCTCGATGACTTGCGTCAGCCGCGTCGCCACCTCGGCCCCGATGTCGTAGGTGATGACGGTGCTGCCGCGTGCGTGGGCGATCGCCACTGCGCTGGTGGCAGCTGCGCTGGCGACGCTGTCCTTGCCGGTGGCGGGCGCCCCCGGAGTGGCGTTCAGGGTCGACAGCGCCAGCAAATCAGGCTCGTGTTGCAACACCTCACGCGCCAGCACCAAGTGGTCACCGTGATCCGCCACGTGCAAGGCGGCGCGGAACAACTCGGGCCGCTGCACCGCCAGCGGTGAGAGCGCCAGCAACTCGGTTTCTCTCACGCGCACGATGTCGATCACCTGGCTCACCAGCAGCGCGACCAGCCCGGTCGGAAAGCGCAGCAGCAGGGCCTGGCAGGGCTCGCCCTCGGGCAAGGTGCCGAGTGACATCAAGGCCAGCGGGTCGATGGCGGGCAGCCGCACCCCGGCGTGTTCGATCACGCCTCGACAGACCCGGCCGTCCATCGACGACGGGTGCAGCGTGACCTCGGGCAGCGTGGTGTGGATGTCGGTGACTTCCATCGCCAGCCGCACGTTGCCGCAGCGCACCAGCATCAGCGCGCAGCGCGGCACATGGGCGGCGGCGGTGGCGGCGCTGCTCGCGCTGCCGCCGTCGTCATGCAACAGTGGCACACCGGGCAGACGCATCACCGCGGCGGCATCGAGCACGCTGACCACGCTGCGGTCTTCGGCGCGCTCGAAGCTGCCCGAGAACAGCAGCGCGTGGCTGCCGCTGGACATGGTGTTCAAGCTGCCCGCGGGCAGCTTGGTGAGCCCGCGCACGCCGTCGGTGAGCAGGCCGAGCAGCGCGCCGCCGTGGCGCAGCACCACCACCACCTGGTCTTCATGGCGCGGCGCGTCCAGGCCCAGCACCACACGCAGGTCGAGCACCGGCAGCACCTTGCCGCGCACGCTGATGGCGCCCAGCAGCCCGAGGGCCGAGGCCGGCAAGCCGCTGAACCGCGCCGGGCAGGGGATCACCTCGCGCAGCACATCGAGCGGCAGCGCGATGTGCGCCGAGCCGATCTGCAGCACGCCGTACACCGTGTCCACCACGGTGCCTGCCTCGGCCGGGGTTAAGGCGGCGGCTGGGGTCAACGCGGCGTTCAGCACCGCGCCGGGCGGCAGCGCCAGCTTGCTCGGATCGGTCATCGCATTCATGGTCGTCCCCGGGTCAGGCCTTGGTCTGCGTGTCGGCCAGTTCGCCGATCAGCGTGCTCACCGCCCTCGACACCTCCTGCTGGGTGTTCGTCGACTCGGCAATGCGGCGGATCGACTCGCTGGTCTTGCCCACGCTGGCAACGATGCGCTCGAACGCATCCTTGGCCTGCTGCGACACCGTCGAGCCCAGGTTCACCCGGTTCGACGATTCATCGATCAGCTTGCTGATCTCGCGTGCCGCCTCACCCGCGCGCTCGGCCAGCTTGCGCACCTCGCCCGCCACCACCGAGAAGCCGACGCCGTGTTCACCGGCGCGCGCCGCTTCGATGGCCGCGTTGAACGCCAGCAGGTTGGTCTGGCTGGCGATGTCGCCGATCACTTTCACGATCTCGGCAATCTCGACCGACGATTTCTGGATCAGCGAGATCGAGTCGATCGACTTCTTCAGCGCCTCGAAGCCGTTGTGCGCATTGCTCTGGGTTTCGTCGGCCAGCTCGTTGGCCGAGCGGGTGCTTTGCGAAATGTCGCTGATCGCATCGGCCAGGCTGCGCACCGAGTCGGTCATCTCGCGTGTCTTGGTGGACACACGCTTTTCCATGTGCACCTGGTCGGTGATGTCGGAGGCGTACTTCACCACCTTGATCGGGTCTCCCTTCAGGTCGAGGATCGGGTTGTAGCTGGCTTGCAGCCAGACATCGCGGCCGTATTTGCCCACGCGCTGGAAGCGGCCGCTCAGGAATTCGCCTTTGGACAGGCGCAGCCAGAAGTCGCGGTACTCGGCCGAGGTGATGTAGTCGGGCGCGCAGAACATGCTGTGGTGCTGGCCCAGCACCTCGCGCAGCGAATAGCCGATGGTGCGCAGGAAGTTCTCGTTCGCTGCCAGCACATTGCCTTCGAGGTCGAACTCGATCACGGCTTGCGAGCGGCTCATCGCCGTCACCTTGCCCTCGAACTCGGCGTTGCGCAGCTTGACCTCGGTCACGTCATTGGCAAACTTCACGATCTTCATCGGTCGGCCTTCCATGTCGAAGATCGGGTTGTAGGTGGCCTGAATCCAGACCTCCTTGCCGCCCTTGCCCAGGCGCTTGTACTCGCCGGTGTCGAACTCACCGCGGCCGAGCTTGTCCCAGAAGTTCTGGTACGCGTCGCTGCGCGCGTAGTCGCTCTCGCAGAACATGCGGTGGTGCTTGCCGCGAATTTCCTCGATGCGGTAGCCGGTGAGGCTGAGGAAGGTGTCGTTGGCGTGGATCACGTTGCCCTTGAGGTCGAACTCGATCACCGCCTGCGCCCGCTCGATGGCCTGCACCTTGCCCTCGAAGTCGGCGTTGCGCAGCTTCAGGCTGGTCACGTCGGTCGCGAACTTGACGATCTTCATCGGCTTGCCGTCGAGGTCGAAGATCGGGTTGTAGGTGGCGTTGAGCCAGATCTCCTTGCCGCCGTTGCCGATGCGCTTGTACTCGCCGCCGTCGTACTCGCCCCGGCCCAGTTTGTGCCAGAACTCGCGGTAGGCGTCGCTGGCTGCATAACCCGCCTCGACGAACATCCGGTGGTGCTTGCCCTTCACTTCATCGAGTGAGTAGCCCACGAGTTTGAGGAAGTTTTCGTTGGCCGTCAGGATGCGGCCTTCGAGGTCGAACTCGATCACGCCTTGCGCCCGATCAACCGCGCGCACCTTGCCTTCGAATTCAGCATTGCGCATCTTCGAGGCGGTCACGTCCATCGCGTACTTGACCACCTTCACCGGGTTGCCGTTGATGTCGAAGATCGGGTTGTAGGTGGCCTGAATCCAGCACTCCTTGCCGCCCTTGCCGACACGCTTGTATTCGCCCTTGTCGAACTCGCCCCGGCCCAGCTTCTGCCAAAAGGCGCGGTAGGCACCACTGCGCGCTTCTTCTTCCTCGACGAACATGCGGTGGTGCTGGCCCTTGACCTCGTCGAGCTTGTAGCCAGTGAGGTCGAGGAAGTTTTGGTTGGCCTCCAGGATGGTGCCGTTCAGGTCGAACTCGATCACCGCCTGTGCGCGGCTGATGGCAGCCACCTTGCCTTCGAACTCGGCGTTCTTGGCCTTGGTGTCGGTCACGTCCATCGCGTACTTGACGATCTTGAACGGCTTGCCGTCGAAGTCGAAGATCGGGTTGTAGGTGGCGCGTATCCAGCACTCCTTGCCACCGCGGCCGATGCGCTTGAACTCGCCGCCCTCGAACCCACCGTCGCGCAGCCGCGACCAGAACAACTGGTATTCGGCGCTGTCGGCCAGCGAGTCTTCGCAGAACATGCGGTGGTGCTTGCCCTTCACCTCCGACAGCGAGTAGC
>JAKFUQ010000052.1 GCA_021732645.1 Rhizobacter sp.
AGAAGGCTCCGGCCAAGAAGGCTGCACCTGCGAAGAAGCCCGCTGCCGCCAAGAAGGCTCCGGCCAAGAAGGCCGCGCCTGCGAAGAAGGCTGCTGCGAAGAAGGCTCCGGCCAAGAAGGCCGCGCCTGCGAAGAAGGCTCCTGCGAAAAAGGCGGCTGCTGCGAAAAAGGCTCCGGCCAAGAAGGCCGTGCCTGCGAAGAAAGCTCCTGCGAAGAAAGCGGCTCCGAAGAAGGTCGCCAAGAAAGCTGCGCCTGCCAAGAAGGCCGCAGCCAAGGCCCCTGCGAAGAAGGCTGCTGCGAAAAAGGCGCCCGCCACCCCAGCCCCTGCGGCGGCCAAGCCGGCCGCACCTGCCGCGAAAACCTCACTCAGCCCTCAGGCTGCGTGGCCGTTTCCGACAGGCACCAAGCCCTGATACGAAAGTCCGCACCTGCGGACTTTCGTGGTCACATCACCCCGGCTCCGGCCGGGTTTTTTGTGTCTGCGTCGATGGGCCAGATCGCTCAGAGCCCCAACGACGATCGGTCGATGAGGTGGTTCTGCCCTCCGCGACAAGCGATCTTCAGTGCGCCGATGCGATTGCCCAGTTCGACACAGCGACGCAGCGGCCAGCCACGCTCCAGGCCGTACAGCAACGCGCCACGGAAGGCGTCGCCACAGCCCGTCGGATCGATCACTTCGGTGGCAGCCACACCGGCCACATGGGTGCGCTGACCTTGCTCCCACACATCGCAGCCCTCTGCCCCCAGCGTGACGACAACGCCCGCCAGGTGCGAGGTTGACAGCGATTCAAGGCTCTCGCCGGTGCGATCGCACAGCATGCGGGCCTCGTAGTCATTGACGGCCACCCAGCGTGCCTGCGAAACAAAGCGCTTGAGCTCGGGGCCATCGAACATGGGCAGGCCCTGGCCCGGATCGAAGACGAAGGGAATCCCCGCTGCTGCCAACTGCGTGGCGTGCTCCAGCATCGCATCGCGTCCGTCGGGCGCGATGATGGCGATGCGGATGTCGTCGCGCACCGGCACCGGTGTTTGCTGCGCTGATTGCATCGCGCCGGGGTGGAACGCGGTGATCTGGTTGTTGCTGCTGTCGGTGATGATGATCGCCTGCGCGGTGAAGCTGTCGCCGATGCTGGCGACATGCTCGGTGCTGACGCCCCAGGATTGCAGGCGCTGCAGGTAGTCGCCACCGTCGCTGCCGAGCGCTGCCAGCACCAGCGGTTCGCCGCCGAGCTGGGCGAGCGTGTAGGCGATGTTGCCGGCGCAACCGCCGAACTCACGGCGCAAGGTCGGCACCAGGAACGACACGTTCAGGATGTGCACCTGCTCGGGCAGGATTTGCTCGGCGAAGCGACCGGGGAAGGTGGTGATGGTGTCGAAGGCGAGAGAGCCGCAAATCAAGGCAGGCATGGGGACTCCGGTGGGGCAGTGAGTTCAGGGGTAGAAAACTTCGACGGTGTAGCCGCTGACACGACCCCCGGCGACGCGGAAGCGCAAGGACAGCGGGGTGTCCAGCCCGGGAGTAAGCCGTGGATCGTCAACGCCGAAGTCGCGTGGCGACAACGACCGCCGGGCCACCAGGTCGCCATCAGAGCCGGTCAGGCTCAAGTCCACCGACGGCATCGCGATGGCCCAACTCCCTCGGTTGCGCAAGGTGATGGCAAGGCGCAGCACGTTGGCATCGCTGTCCGGAGCGGCCGCGGCATCGCCCGCCGGCACCGAAGCCGCATCGTCGGGCGCCGCTGGCGATGTCAGTGCCGGCGCCTGTGCCGCCCTCGGTGCTTGGGTCAAGGCGGTGTTTTCGATGCTCACATCGTCGATGCGCTGCAGCGCATCCATGCGGCAATTGGCGACACCGCAAAAACCTTCCAGCCAGGGCAGCGTACCCGGGTGCTGCGCGGCGATGATCTGCCGTGCATGATGGATCACCTGCGCACCCAGCAGCAGTGTCGACGCCGCCACCGAAGCCCACAGCATGCGACGCACCGACGGCTGCTGCCAGCGCTCGCGGCGCTGCGCTTGCTGCATGAAGGCCGGTGTGATGTCGGAGGGCGCATCGTCCGCGGCGGCGGGCGAGGGTGCGGCGCTGTGCGGGGCCATGGCTGCTGCGTCATCGGAGCTGACGCAGGCAGGCTCGGTCGATGGCTCGTCAGTCGGCGCGCGACCTTCCTCAACCAGCGTCGCATCGACCGCCCCTACCGCATCCACATCGACCTGAAGGGGTTCGGCCTCGACATCCGATATCGCCGGGGGCAACGCAGGTTCAACCGGGGCCCATGCTGCAGCCACAACCCCTGTCGCCTCGGACACGGGCGGCTCGTCGACATCGTCGGGCGCCAACGAAGTGGCGGCGGGATCGTGATCGGTCGGCTCCGCAGCCAGGGCGGGATCAACTGCGTGTAGCGCCTGCCATGGTGGCGGAGTGCCGTGTTCGAGATCGAACAGGTTTTCCTGCGCATTGAACACCGCCTCGCAGCGGCCGCAGCGCACCCAGCCTTCGGAGACCTTGAGCTGATCCTGCACCACCCGGAACATGGTGCCGCAAGCCGTGCATCGGGTGGCCAGATTCATCGCGGAATGATGCCACGCGTGCGGGAGCAGGTGGCCTCAGGTCGGCCGTTGGGCGGTCATCAAAATCCAGCCGTCTTCCGCGTCGCTGACCGAAAGCGTCAGCCAGGGCGCATAGGCCTCGATCAGCTCGTCGGCCTGTCGGTCGAGGATGCCGGCCAGCACCAAATCTCCTGCGGTTTGCACATGGCTGCACAGCAGCGGCGCCAGCAGTTTCAGCGGTGAGGCCAGGATGTTGGCCAGCACCAGCGGATAAGGCCCATGGGCCAGCTCGGGCAGGCCGGCACGCAGGCGTACCGCATTGGCCTGTGCGTTGTCTTCGGTGGCCTGCACCGCCGCGGGATCGATGTCGACGGCGTCCACGCCCACTGCGCCGTGCAGTGCCGCGCCGATTGCCAGAATGCCCGAGCCGCAGCCGTAGTCGAGGACACGCGACCAGTGCACCGCGCGGTCGGCTGCATGGTTCGCAATCCAGCGCAAGCACATCCGCGTCGTCGGGTGGGTGCCGGTGCCAAACGCCATGCCGGGGTCGAGCCGGATCACCTTCAGCGCTTCAGCTGGCGCCTCGTGCCAGCTCGGCACAACCCAGAACGTTGGTGTGACCGGCACCGGTGCGAACTGCGACTGGGTGAGCCGCACCCAGTCCTGGTCGACCAGCTCGGTGATGCCCTGCATCTGCACCGCGCCGGCCCAGTCCTGCGCGAGCAGCGTGCGGGTGGCGCTCTGCGCTGCTGCATCGGAGTCGAACAGCGCCTTGACGAGGGAGCGATCCCAGCCACCGCGCGGTGCGGGCATGCCGGGCTCGCCGAACAATGCGCGTTCGGCCTCGGTGTTCGCATCAGCGTCTTCCACCGACACCGACAGCGCGCCCAAATCGTCGATCAGCGCATCGGACACCGCTTCCGCCTCATCTTGCGGGCATAACAGCAGCAGCTCGACCATGTGATGCAGCGAACAACTCAGCGCTGCTTGCGCTCGCCTATCCACGCTTCGAGGTAGTGGATGTTGGTGCCGCCCTCGATGAACTTCGCATCGGCCATCAGTTCACGGTGCAGGGGAATGTTGGTCGAGATGCCTTCGATCACCGTCTCCGACAGCGCGATGCGCATGCGCGCCAGCGCTTGATCGCGGGTGTCGCCGTGCACGATGATCTTGCCGATCATCGAGTCGTAATGGGGCGGTACGAAGTAGTTGGTGT
>JAKFUQ010000154.1 GCA_021732645.1 Rhizobacter sp.
ACACCGAGGCGCTGCGGCGGCTCGATGCGGTGCATCCGGGCGAGTACGCCCGCACCCGCAATGCGCTCGATGGGGCGGTCACCGGCTTGTCGCCGTACTTCACGCATGGCGTGATCGGCATGCGCACCGCGGTCGCGCGGGTGATGCAGAAGCACCGGCTGGGCTACGACGACAAGCTGATGTTCGAATTCGCCTGGCGCGAGTTTTTCCACCATGTCTGGAGCCGCTGCGGCACTCATGTGTTGGCCGACATGCGGCCCGGCGCGGTGTGGCCCGGTGCTTACGCAGCCGAGGTGCCTGCCGACTTGCGCGAAGGCCGAACCGGCGTGCCGGCGGTCGACACCGCGGTGCGCCAGCTGTATGCCACGGGCTACCTGCACAACCATGCGCGCATGTGGCTGGCCAGTTACGCGGTGCACCTGCGCAAGGTGCACTGGCGTGCGGGTGCCGACTGGCTGTACGGCCATCTGCTCGACGGCGACGTGCCGAGCAACCACCTGAGCTGGCAGTGGGTGGCTGGCACGTTTTCCAGCAAGCCGTATCTGTTCAACGCCGACAACGTGGCGAAGTACGCGCCGCGCGGGAATTTCAAGGCCTGGCTGGGCAAGGGCACGGTCATCGATCAGGACTACGAGGCGCTGGACCGCATCGCGCGGCATCACAGCGATGTGGGCCCCGAAGCTGGCCAGCACGAAGGCGTGATCGAACCGCCGCTGTGGTCCGCGCCGCATGTCGACTGGGTGGCCGAAGCGACACGCCCACTGGTCGCCAGTGCAGTGCCGAGGCGGCGCGAGATCGAACTGGTCACGCCCTGGGCCATGGGGGAGCCCGAGGTTGGGGCCGGTGCAGGGGCCGGTGGCCCCTGGCGACTGGGCGTGATCCACACGCCGTCGCATGCCTTGCTGCCGTGGAGCGAGGCGCGCTGGCGCTGGGTGCTGCGGCGCCTGGGGCAGGTCACCGATGTAGTGTTCGTCGGCGACCTGAGCTCGTCTGTGCCGTGGAAGGCGGGTGCGCCGATGTGGCCCGGGCCGGCCATGGTCACTGCCATCCGTGCGCCGATGCCCGGCTACGACGCTGCGCTGGGCGCACTGGCCACCTTGCAAGCCGCACCGCGGCTGCTGCCGAATCCGCAGACGCTGTGCCGCTCGTTCAGCGTGTTCTACGAGGCCGTCAAGCGACAATCCCGCTCGCTGCAAACGCAGTTGAACGGAGAGCTTTTTTGAGCGGCCACCCCCCGACCCCATCGACGCTGCGCCTGGCCTATGCCGGGCTGCTGCCGTTCGTGATCGGTGCGGCGCTGCTGTGGATCGTGCGGCCCGATGCGCACCCGTATGTCGCGGCGGCGCTGTCGGCCTATGCGGGCGTGATCGTCTCGTTTCTCGGCGGCATTCACTGGGGTTTCGGCTTTGCTGCGCAGTCGCCCGATCCGTCACGGTTCGTGTGGGGCGTTGTGCCCTCGCTGGTGGCCTGGGTGGCGGTGGTGATGCCGCCGTATGCTGGCTTGGTGGTGCACGGGGTGATGCTGGTGGTGTGTTACGGCGTCGATCGCCGTGTGTACCCACAGCAGTCGGCGGGTGCGTGGCTGACCCTGCGGTTTCGGCTCACCGTGGTCGCCAGCCTGGCCTGCTTCATCGGCGCGTCAGGCAGTTGATCGCCCAGCCATCGTCGCTACGCTTTCTTGACACGCCACCCACACGCTTGCGCCGCGCCCCATGATTTCCTACCGCATCGACCTCCACAACCCGAACGCGCACCTCTACCGCGTCACGCTGACTGTGCCCCGGCCCGCTGCCACGCAGCGCCTGAGCCTGCCGGTGTGGATCCCCGGCAGCTACCTGGTGCGCGAATTCGCGCGCCACGTGAGCGGGCTCGAAGCGACGCAGGGCAGCCGTGCGGTGCCGCGCTCTGTCCCACGCGCTGTCCCATTGACGCAACTCGACAAGGCCACCTGGCAGGCCGAGTGCAGTGGGCGCGGGGCGCTGGTGGTCACCTACCTCGTCTACGCTTTCGACACCTCGGTGCGCGCCGCCTTCTTGGATGCGCAACGCGGCTTCTTCAATGGCACCAGCCTGTGCCTGCGCGTCGAGGGTCGCGAGTCCGAGCCGCATCGCATCGAGTTGCGCTCGCTGCCGCGCGGCTGGCAGGTGGCGACCTCGATGTCGGCGACTGCGGCCACCGTGTTCGAAGCTGCCGACTACGACGAGCTGGTCGATCACCCGTTCGAGCTGGGCACCTTCTGGCGCGGCCAGTTCAAGGCGCACGGCGTGCCGCACGAATTGGTGGTGGCCGGTGCGCTGCCCGATTTCGATGGTGCGCGGTTGCTGGCCGACACGAAACGCATCTGCGAGACCGAGATCGCGTTCTGGCACGGCGACACACCGAAGCGCAGTGACATCCCCTTCCAGCGCTATGTGTTCCTGCTCAACAGCGTCGACGACGGTTATGGCGGGCTGGAGCACCGTGCCAGCACGGCACTGATCGCCTCGCGACGCGACCTGCCTCGCCTGCGGGTTCAGGGCGTTCCGCGCGACGAATTGAGTGATGGCTACGTGACGCTGCTGGGCCTGATCAGCCATGAGTACTTTCACACCTGGAACGTCAAGCGCCTGAAGCCGCGCGACTTCGCGCCGTACGACTACACCCGCGAGAACTACACCGAGCTGCTGTGGTTCTTCGAGGGCTTCACCTCCTACTACGACGACCTGCTGCTGCGCCGTGCCGGGCTGATCGACGAGGCGCGCTACCTGAAGGCGGTCGCGAAGACCGTGGGCAATGTGCTGGGCATGCCGGGGCGGCAGGTGCAAAGCGTGGCGCAGGCCAGCTTCGACGCCTGGGTCAAGTACTACCGCGGCGACGAGAACACGCCCAACGCCACGATCAGCTACTACACCAAGGGCTCGCTGGTCGCGCTGGCGCTGGACCTGAGCCTGCGCTCGCACGGGTCACGCCGACAGGCCACGCTCGATGCGGTGATGCGCGGCCTGTGGGCGCGCAGCGCCGGTGGCCCGATCACCGAGGCCGACATCGTCGAGGTGCTGCGCAATGTCGCCGGCCCGGCGCAGGCCGACGCCTTGTCTCGGCAGTTGAATGAGTGGGTGCATGGCACCGCCGACCTGCCGCTGCAGGATCTGCTGCAGCGTTTCGGCGTGCAATGGCAGGCGCCACCGGCCACGCTGGCGCAGCGCCTGGGCCTGCGCGTCAGCGAAAGCGCATTGACCGGCATCAAGGTCACCCAGGTGCTGCGCGGCGGCGCTGCTGAGCGCGCCGGGCTGTCGGCCGGCGACGAGGTGCTGGCGCTCGGCGACTGGCGCTTGCGTCGGCTCGACGATGCCCTGCGCCTGCTGACACCAGGCCAGCCGGCCGTGCTGCTGGTGTCGCGCGATCAGCGTTTGCTGAGGTTGTCGCTGGAGGCCCCCGAGTCCGCTGATGTCGCGGGTGCGGTCAGCTTGACTGCCGATACCCAGGCCGCGCGTGCTGCGCTCGCGCTGCGCACCGCCTGGCTGGGTGGCTGAGCGCTGCTGCGGATTCGGCACCCGCGATGAGGTCCACGGCGCACGCCCGGGTGGCCGGCCGCCAGCGGTTCGCGGGCCGCGTGGTGCTGGTCGCTGCCGTGTTGGTCATGCATGCCTGCGTGATGCGCAGCATCAACGACAGCGTGATCGATTTCGACGCAGCCAAGAAGCCGGCACGCATCGAGCTGGTGCCCGTGCAGGACATGGCGTTCAGCGCGCCTCCGGTGTTTGCGCCAC
>JAKFUQ010000151.1 GCA_021732645.1 Rhizobacter sp.
AGCGCTGGAAGACCGCGCTGTTTGTCTTCCAGCGCTTCGGCACCGCCAGTGTGGGGCGCCTGTTCGGTCCGGTCACGGTGCTGTGGTTCACCGTCCTGGCGGTGCTGGGGGTGGTGCACATCATCGAGAACCCGGCGGTGCTGTGGGCGCTCGGCCCGCACTACGCGCTGGACTTCTTGCTGGCGCACCCGGGCATCGCGTTCGTCGCACTCGGTTCGGTGGTGCTGTGCGTCACCGGGGCCGAGGCGATGTATGCCGACATGGGGCATTTCGGCAAACGGCCCATCCAACTGGCGTGGTTCGCTCTGGTCATGCCCGCGCTGGTGCTGAACTACTTCGGCCAAGGCGCGATGCTGCTGGTGCACCCCGAGAACGTGCGCAACCCGTTCTACGAGATGGCGCCGACCTGGGCGTTGTACCCGCTGATTGCGCTGGCGACCTGCGCCACGGTGATCGCCTCGCAGGCGCTGATCAGCGCAGCGTTCTCGGTGACCAAGCAGGTGATCCAGCTGGGTTATCTGCCGCGCCTGCGCATTGCGCACACCTCCGTCAAGGACACCGGCCAGGTCTATGTGCCGTTCGTCAACTGGAGCCTGTACGTGGGCATCGTGCTGGCGGTGGTGATTTTCGGCTCCAGCAGCAAGCTGGCCGGGGCTTACGGCATTGCGGTGACGATCGACATGCTGATCACCACCATCATGACCTTCTTCGTGATCCGCTACGCGTGGAAGTACCCGTGGTGGTTGTGCATCGCGGTCACGGGCTTCTTTTTCATCATCGACGCGGTGTTTTTTGCGGCCAGCGCGGTCAAGTTTTTGGACGGTGGCTGGTTCCCTCTGGTGCTGGGCGCAGCGATGTTCGTCGTGATGATGACCTGGAAGCAGGGCCGTGCGCTGATGCAGGACCGCATGCGCGACGACGCCATCGATCTGAACAGCTTTCTCGACGCCGTGTTCGTCAGCCCCCCGGCGCGCGTGCCCGGCACCGCGGTGTTTCTGGTCAGCGACCAGGGCTCGACACCGACCGCGCTGCTGCACAACCTGAAGCACAACAAGGTGCTGCACGAAACCAATCTGTTCGTCACCGTCACCCACCTCGAAGTGCCGTGGGTGCGCTTTGACAAGCGCTGCCAGATCGAGCCGCTGGGCCGCGACTGCTGGCAGGTGACGCTGTGCTTCGGCTTCAAGAATGACCCTGACGTGCCCGAAGCCCTGGAACTGCTCAAACTGCGGGGGGTGACACTCGACCCGATGGACACCAGCTATTTCCTGTCGCGCGACATCGTGATCCCCACGCTCGGCCACGGCATGATGATGTGGCGCGAGAAGCTGTTCGCCAACATGCACCGCAACGCGGCAGCGGCGGCCGACTTCCTGCGGCTGCCGACCAACCGGGTGGTGGAGCTGGGCTCCAAGGTCGAGATCTGAGTCGGCTTGAGTCCATGAAGCTGCTGTTCGTTGCCGACGCGCTGGAAGGTTTCAACCCCTTCAAAGACACCACCTTCGCCATGATGCGCGAGGCCGCCGCGCGCGGACATGCGCTGCTGGCCTGCCAGCCACGTGACCTGATGTGGCAGCGCGGGGGCCGCGTCACCGCGTACGTTCGTGAGATCACGCTAACGCCTGGTGGCCCCGCGTGGTTCTCGGCCCGGCAGCAGCCGCCCGACGAAAACCCGATCGTGCTGGCCGACATCGATGCGGTGGTTATGCGCAAGGACCCGCCGTTCGACAGCGAGTATTTCTACGCGACCCACCTGCTGGGCCAGGCCGAGCGCGAAGGCGCCCGCGTGTTCAACCGCCCTTCGGCGTTGCGCAACCACCCGGAGAAGCTGGCCATCCTGGAGTTTCCGCAGTTCATCGGCCCCACCCTCGTCACCCGCGACGCCGGCGACATCCGACGTTTTCACGCCGAGCACCAGGACATCATCCTGAAGCCCCTCGACGGCATGGGCGGCATGGGCATCTTCCGCGTCGGGCCCGATGGGCTGAACCTGGGCAGCATCATCGAAACGCTCAACCGGAACGGTGAGCAGACGGTGATGGTGCAGCGCTACCTGCCGGAAATCACACAGGGCGACAAACGAATTCTGCTGATCGATGGCCAGCCGATCCCGTTCGCGCTGGCGCGCATCCCGCAAGGCAGCGAGATCCGCGGCAACATGGCCGTGGGGGGCAAAGGCGTGGCTCAGCCACTGAGCGCCCGCGACCGCGAGATCGCCGAAGCCATCGGCCCGGTGCTGGCCGCGCGCGGCCTGCTGCTGGTCGGCCTCGACGTGATCGGCGACTGCGTGACCGAGATCAACGTCACCAGCCCGACCGGCTTTCAGGAGATCACGAAGCAGACCGGGGTCGACGTGGCGAAGGCGTTTGTCGACGCGCTGGAGGCTAGCTTGGCTGCTTGAATCCCTGAAGATTCGGCAGCAAGGCCAGCTGTCGTGAGCTGCCGAAGCCGCGGCGTTCACTGCTGATCGGGTCGATGAAGCTGATCGATCGGGCCAGCAGCTGCAAGGGTTGGTCGTGATCGTCGGTGTCGGCGGGCAGCAGTGTCGGGTACATCCTGTCTCCGACGATAGCCATGCCGAGCGCGGCGCAGTGCACGCGCAGCTGATGGGTGCGGCCAGTCAGCGGTGTCAGGCGGTAGCGGGCCCTGTCGCCTTGCACTTCCAACACTTCGATGAGCGTCTCGGCGTTCGGCTCGCCGGGCACTTCGCACATCCGCAGGAAATGATCGTCCTGCACCAGCCGGCTGCGGTGCGTCAGCGGAAAGCTCAGTTCAGGCCGCCACGGCGCGATGGCTTCGTAGTGCTTTGTCACTTGCCGTTGCGTGAACAGGGCCTGGTAGGCGCCGCGCGTGTCGGGTTGCACCGCGAAGACGACGACACCGGCGGTCTCGCGGTCGAGCCGGTGCAGCGGTGCCAGCGTGTCGATGCCGAGGCGGCGCTTCAGGCGCACCAGCAGCGTCTCCTGCAAATGCTTGCCGCCGGGCGTGACCGGCAGGAAATGCGGCTTGTCGGCGACGACCAGCAGCTCGTCCTGGAACAGCACGACCTCGTCGAATGGCAGGCGCGGTTCGTCGGGGATAGCTCGGTAGTAGTACAGCCGAATGCCCGCGCGGTACGGCTGCTGCGGCGTGACGGCAACGCCGTGCTCATCGACCAGTTCGCGTTGCTGCATCCGCGCGTGCCAGGTTGCGGTCGTGACCGCCGGGAAGCGGTCGATCAGGAAGTCGCTGATCGTGAGCCATGGGCCGGGCGGCAGCGCCACGCAGCTGGGGCCGACGCCGTCTTTTGTCGGCAGCGGTGGCGGCGCTTTCAAGGCGAGCGCTTCTCGCTGCCGCCACTGTCCTCTTCAGCCTCGGTGGCGCCCGCCAGCTGCTGCGCACGCCGCAGACGCCACGCCTCGTCCGGATCGCCGGCATACACCTGCTCGGCAGTCGTGCCGGTTTCCCGCAGCCGGGTGTCGAGCGCGATGCGGTTGTCGAAAACGAAGCACTCGCCGGCCCAGTCGCGCTCGGCGTCGGGCATCTGCGCGAAGTAGTTCAGGATGCCGCCTTCGAGCTGCAGCACCGGCACACCGCGCTGGTGCAGCCAGGCGCTGGTCTTCTCGCAGCGGATGCCGCCAGTGCAGTACATCGCCACCTGCTTGCCCTCGGCCTGCCAAGCGGGCAGCTGCGCGTCGATGTACGCCGGGAAGTCGCGGAAGTTGCGCACCATCGGGTCGACCGCGTTGCGGAAGCGGCCGAGCCGC
>JAKFUQ010000068.1 GCA_021732645.1 Rhizobacter sp.
GACCAGGCCTTGGTGTCGCTGTACCGCGGCAATCCCAAGGCGTTCATCGGTGAGAACATGAACCGCCTGAAGGCGGGGGCGCTGCTGAAGGTGCCCACGGCCGAGTCGGCGGGTGCGATCGATCCGGCAGAAGCCCGTCAGGTGATACAGGCGCAAAGCGCCGATTTCGGCAGCTTCCGCCAGCGTCTTGCCGAGGCCGTACCGGCCAGCGTCGCCGACACCCCCACCCGCAAGGACGCGGGCAGCGTGCGCGCCGAGGTCGACGATCGCAAGGACACCACACCCGTCGCGCCGGACAAATTGACGCTGAGCAAGGGCGCGGCCTCGGTCAAGCCGGGGGCATCCGATGCCATGCTGTCAAAAGAAAAGGAAAAGCAAGACGCGGCTGCGCGTGTGGCCGAGCTCTCGAAGAGTGTCGAGGAGCTGAAGAAGCTCTCGGGGGCGGCCACTGTCGCAGCCACGCCTGCAGCGCCGCCCGTCGCGCCGACCCCCACCCCTGCTCCCGAGGTGACTGACGCCGCAGCCCCGCCTGCGATGGCATCGGGCCCTGCCGAGGGACTGTCTGCGCCCGTCGACAGCACGCCCGTGGCACCGCCTCAGTCGCCCGCGCCGTCCGACGCACCGAAGCCCGCTGCCGAGCCTGCACCCGCCGACGAGCCTGGCTTCCTCGACGCTTTGCTGGAGATCAATCCGCTGTATCTGGCGGGCGGCGCTGGTGTGGTGCTGGCCTTGCTGGGCTTTGGCATCTACCGCGCGCGGCGCTCCAAGGTCGACACCGGCGAGACCTCCTTCCTCGAAAGCCGCCTGCAGCCCGACTCCTTCTTCGGCGCCAGCGGCGGCCAGCGCATCGACACGCGGGATGCCGCCGCAGGGGCCCCATCGTCGATGAGTTATTCACTGAGCCAGCTCGATGCGATCGGTGATGTCGACCCGGTGGCCGAAGCCGACGTCTACCTGGCCTACGGCCGCGACCTCCAGGCTGAGGAAATCCTCAAGGAAGCCATGCGCAGCAGCCCGGATCGCCTGGCCATTCGCACCAAGCTGCTGGAGGTCTATGCGAAGCGGCGCGACACCAAGGGTTACGAGCTGTTGGCCACGCAACTGTTCTCGTTGACCGGTGGCCGAGGCGAGGATTGGCAGAAAGCCCAGGAAATGGGCCTGGAAATTGATCCCGACAACACGCTGTACCAGCCCGGTGGCTTGCCCGAGGTGGCGATACCCGACGATCCCGCCGCCAAGCTGGCCGAACTGCTGGGCCCCAGCACCATGCCACAGTCGGTGTCGCCGACCTCGGCCGGGTTTGGCGATTCGATGTCCGAACAGACGGTGCCGCTGACCCAGCAGCCGGTCACCGACATCGACTTCGACCTGGACCTTTCCGCTGAGGACACCGCCGTTCTCGGCCCGGCGAGCCGGCAGCCGTCGCTTGAATCCTTCGACTTCACGGCAGCGCCTGCGCCCGCATCGGCGCAGGCCTATTTCCCCACATCCGCGCCTGCATCCTCCGCAAGCGCCGGTCCGGGCGCGAAAGCGCCGCTCGACTTCGACATGTCGAGCATTTCGCTCGATCTCGATGCACCCGTTGGCGCGGCGGCAGACCACCTCGACAGCATGCCCGCCGAACTGTTGGATGACGAAGTCGACGACAACGCCGATCCACTGGCCCGCAAGCTCGAACTGGCCGAGGAATTCCGCCAGATCGGCGATGCCGAAGGCGCGCGCGATCTGCTGCAGGAAGTCGCGGCCAAGGCCGAAGGTGCGCTGAAGGTGAAGGCGCAGAACATGCTGAACGACCTCGGTTGATCGAACGGGCGACGCATTGCCAGCGGGCACCTGATCGGCCCACGCTCCGATGACCCGGCTGGCGCTCGGCGTGGCCTACCGCGGCAGCGCCTATTGCGGCTGGCAGCGTCAGGCCAACGACGACACGGTGCAGGCTCGTGTCGAGCAAGCGCTGTCGCAATTCGCCGCGGTACCGGTCACCGTGACCTGTGCCGGCCGCACCGACACCGGGGTGCACGCGATCAACCAGGTGATCCACATCGACGCGCCGGTCGAACGGGAAGAGTCTTCCTGGGTGCGCGGCACCAACCGCTATCTGCCGGCCGACGTGGCGATCCAGTGGTGCCTGCCGGTCGACGACAACTTCCACGCGCGCTTCGGCGCCATCGGCCGCCGCTACAGCTACCTGTTGCTGGAGTCGGCAGTGCGCCCGGCGCTAGAAGCCGGGCGGGTGGGCTGGACGTTTCGCGCGCTCGACGGCGATGCGATGCAGCAGGCAGCGCAGTGGCTGGTCGGTGAGCATGATTTTTCTGCCTTCCGCTCGTCGCAATGCCAGGCCGCTTCACCGGTCAAGCAGATGCGCTCGATCGACATCAGCCGCCGCGGCGCCTACTGGCGCATCGACTTCCACGCCAGCGCCTTCCTGCACCACATGGTGCGCAACATCGTCGGCTGCCTGGTGGCGGTCGGCAACGGCAACCGCCCAGCGACATGGATGAGCGAGGTGCTGGCCGCCCGCGACCGCGATCGGGCCGCACCGACCTTTTCGCCGGACGGCCTGTATTTCGTCGGCCCTGAGTACGAGGCGAGGTACGCCATTCCCACGCGGCCCCCCGCTGCCGACTGGTTGCCCTGACACTTGCCGCATGAACGCCCGCACCCGTATCAAGATCTGTGGCCTGACTCGTGAGCAGGATGTCGACGCCGCTGTCGAGGCCGGTGCCGACGCGATCGGTTTCGTGCTCTACGACCAAAGCCCGCGCCATGTCGATGTCGCGCGCGCTGCTGAACTGGCGCGGCGCCTGCCGGCCTTCGTGACGCCGGTGGGCCTGTTCGTCAATGCCACCGCCGAGTTGATCGCGCAGGCGACCGACGCGATGCCCGCGCTGCTGCTGCAGTTTCACGGCGACGAAACGCCCGCTG
The DNA here is from genome assembly GCA_021732645.1 of Rhizobacter sp. Taxonomy (GTDB): domain Bacteria; phylum Pseudomonadota; class Gammaproteobacteria; order Burkholderiales; family Burkholderiaceae_C; genus PBB1. Next base: position 2,926 of record JAKFUQ010000068.1, read on the forward strand.
AGTGTCAGGCGCCGGGCCGGCCCTACCTGCGGGCGGCGCGGATGGCGCCCGGGTTCGATTTGCTAAAATTTGTCGCTGTTCACCCGGATGCACACGCCATCCTCCTCGACGCCCACGTCGATGGCTACGGTGGCGCTGGAAAGGTCTTCGATTGGTCGCTGATTCCGCACGACGTGTCCCGTCCCCTCGTTTTGTCTGGTGGGTTGCATCCCGAAAATGTGATCGAAGGGATTCTTCGGGTACGGCCCTGGGCCGTTGATGTCAGCTCCGGCGTGGAGCGTGCCAAGGGTGTCAAGGACGCCGCGGCCATGCGCCGGTTCTGCGAGCAGGTGCGAGAGGCTGATGCCCGCATCGCCGCGAATGCAACCTGAAGTGAACTCCTGATGCCTGACACGCGATTCGATTACCAGCAGCCCGACGCCACCGGGCATTTCGGCCCGTACGGCGGCACCTTCGTTGCCGAAACACTGATCCACGCGCTCGACGAGCTGAAAGAGGCCTACGCGGTGGCGCAGGCCGATCCCGCCTTCATGGCCGAGTTCCGCAGCGAGCTGGCGCACTTCGTCGGCCGCCCCAGCCCGATCTACCACGCTGCGCGCATCAGCCGTGAACTCGGCGGTGCGCAGATCTACCTGAAGCGCGAAGACCTGAACCACACCGGGGCGCACAAGATCAACAACACCATCGGCCAGGCGATGCTCGCGCGGCGCATGGGCAAGCCGAGAGTCATTGCCGAGACGGGTGCCGGCCAGCATGGCGTGGCCACGGCCACCATCTGTGC
>JAKFUQ010000107.1 GCA_021732645.1 Rhizobacter sp.
CGGTCTGGGGCACGGGTACGCCGCGGCGCGAGTTCCTCTACAGCGACGACATGGCCGATGCCTGCGTCTACCTGATGAAGCTCAGCGATGCGCGCTACCAGTCGCTGCTGGGCAGCGACGAGTCCGCCACCGGCCGCTTCGAGCCGCCGCTGGTCAACATCGGCGTGGGCCACGACGTGACCATTGCCGAGCTGGCCGAACTGGTGCGACAAACCACCGGATTTGCAGGCAAGATCGTCTATGACCGCGACAAACCCGACGGCACACCGCGCAAACTCATGGATGTGGGCCTGCTGACCCGCGCCGGCTGGACGGCACACACCCCACTCGCCGACGGGCTGCGCAGCGCCTACGCCGAATTCGTTGCATCCAACCCGTGAGCGTTAAGCCCATGACATCCATTCAGGTTCACCCCGTCATCATGGCCGGTGGCAGCGGCACGCGCTTGTGGCCACTGTCGCGCGCGCAACACCCGAAACAGTTTCTGGTGCTGCAAGGCAACCAAAGCCTGTTCCAGCAAGCGGCGCAGCGGCTGGCCACCCTGGCAGCCGACGACATCGCAGTCGCGCCACCGCTGGTCGTCGGCAACGAAGAACACCGTTTCCTGGTGCTCGACCAGTTGCGCGAGTTAAAGCTGCCCGCGGCTACCGTGCTGCTGGAGCCGATGGGCCGAAACACCGCACCCGCCATGACGCTGGCGGCGCTGCACGCCATCGGTGTTGCCGAAAGCGAAGGTGCCGACCCGGTGCTGGTGGTGACCGCCGCCGACCACGCCTACGTCGATGAAGCCGCCTTCACCGCCGCGCTGCAAACCGCGGTGCGCGCTGCAGCGGGTGGCGCGATCGTGACGCTGGGCATTGCGCCCACCGGGCCTGAAACCGGCTTCGGCTACCTGCGCTGCACTTCCGCCGAACGCGGCGATGCCAACACCGCGCAACGCCTGGCCGAGTTCGTCGAAAAGCCCGACCTGGCCACCGCCCAGCGCTACGTGGCCGATGGCCGCTACTACTGGAACAGCGGCATCTTCGTCGTGCGCGCTTCGGTGTGGTTGAAGGCCTTGCAGCAGTTCCGACCCGACATCGCCAGTGCCACCGAAGCCGCGTGGATCGGGCGCACCACCGACGCGCCCTTCATCCGCCCCGATCGCACGGCGTTCGCCGCCATCCCCAGCGAATCGGTCGATTACGCGGTGATGGAACGCTGCCCCGCAGCCGCCGAGTTCGACATCCGCATGGTGCCGATGAACGCCGGCTGGTCCGACCTCGGCGCCTGGGACGCCGTGTGGGAGGTCAGCACCAAAGACGCCGCCGGCAACGCCAGCCGGGGCGACGCGCTGCTGCGCGACAGCCGCAACACACTGGTACACGCCACCAGTCGACTGGTCGGCGTGGTCGGCCTCGACGATGTGGTGGTGGTCGAAACACCCGATGCCGTGCTGGTCACCCACCGCAGCCGCAGCCAGGAGGTCAAGCAGATCGTCAGCCAGTTGCAGCGCGATGGGCGCACCGAGCACACGCTGCACCGGCAAGTCCACCGCCCCTGGGGCTGGTACGACAGCATCGACTCCGGTGCGCGCTTCCAGGTCAAACGCATCATGGTCAAGCCGGGCGCCACGCTGAGCCTGCAGAAACACCACCACCGCGCCGAACACTGGATCGTCGTGCGCGGCACCGCCGAAGTGACCAACGGCGACCAGGTGATCCTGCTCACCGAAAACCAAAGCACCTACATCCCGCTGGGCCAGGTGCACCGCCTGGCCAACCCCGGCAAGGTGCCGCTGGAGATCATCGAGGTGCAGTCCGGCAGCTATCTGGGCGAAGACGACATCGTGCGTTTCGAAGACACCTACGGCCGTGTCCAGCCCGCCCCCTGACCCTCATTTTCAAAGAACCACCCCATGAAGATCACCATCATCGGCACCGGCTATGTCGGCCTCGTCACCGGCGCCTGCCTGGCGGAAATGGGCAACCACGTGATGTGCCTAGACGTGGATGCCGCCAAGATCAAGATCCTGGAAGACGGCGGCATCCCGATCCACGAGCCCGGGCTGCTCGACGTCGTCAAGCGCAACCGCGCGGCGGGCCGCCTGCAGTTCACCACCGACGTGGTCGCCGCCGTCAACCACGGCACCTTGCAGTTCATCGGCGTGGGCACGCCGCCCGACGAAGACGGCTCGGCTGACCTGCAGTACGTGGTCGCCGCGGCGCGCAACGTGGGCCGCCACATGACCGACTACAAGGTCATCGTCGACAAGAGCACGGTGCCGGTGGGCACCGGCGAAAAGGTCCGCGCGGCGGTGGCCGACGAACTGGCCAAGCGTGGTGTGAATGTCGACTTCGCCATCGTCTCGAACCCCGAATTCCTGAAAGAAGGCGCGGCGGTGGAAGACTTCATGCGGCCTGACCGCATCGTCGTCGGGGCCGACGACGAGCGCGCCATTTTGTTGATGCGCTCGATCTACTCGCCCTTCATGCGCAACCACGACCGGCTGTTGGTGATGGACATCAAGAGCGCCGAGTTCACCAAGTACGCCGCCAACTCGATGCTGGCCACCCGCATCAGCTTCATGAATGAGCTGGCTCTGCTGGCCGAGAAGGTGGGCGCCGACATCGAGCTGGTGCGCAAAGGCATCGGCAGCGACCCGCGCATCGGCACGCACTTCCTGTACGCAGGCGCCGGCTACGGCGGGTCGTGCTTTCCGAAAGACGTGAAAGCCCTGGTGAAGACCGCGAAAGACAACGGCATCACGCTGCAGGTGCTGACAGCCGTGGAAGCCGCCAACGACAAGCAAAAGCATGTGCTGGTCGACAAGGTGGTCAAGCGCTTCGGTGCCGATCTGACGGGTCGTCAGTTCGCCATCTGGGGCCTGGCCTTCAAGCCCAACACCGACGACATGCGCGACGCGCCCAGCCGCGTGGTGATTGCCGAGCTGGCCAGGCGCGGTGCCACACTGAAAGCCTACGACCCGGTGGCCATGCCCGAAGCCAAACGCGTGATGGAAGGCGTGAAGGGCCTCACCTTCGTCGACACCCAGACCGAAGCGCTGCAAGGCTCCGACGCGCTGGTCATCATCACCGAGTGGAAAGAGTTCAAGAGCCCGGACTTCGATTCGATCAAGGCCATGCTGAAGCAGCCGGTGGTGATCGACGGGCGCAACCTCTACGAGCCCGCGTTCATGCGAACGATGGGCATCGAGTACGCAGGCATCGGGCGCGCGGGCTGAACGTCGACGGTGAGCCGGGGGCGGCGCTGCGTCATGCCAGCCCCGCAGCCACAAAGTGCGGGTTCTCGAAGATCGGCTTGCCGTAGCGCAGCGGTGTGCCATCGTCGATGCGGCGCACACTGCCGCCCGCTGCGTCCAGCACGGCGTGGCCTGCAGCGATGTCCCATTCCATCGTGCGGCCCAGGCGGGGATACAGATCAGCCTCGGCCGCAGCAACCAGGCACAGCTTGAGCGATGAGCCCGCATTGGTGAGCGCGGCCAGCTTGCGGCCCACCAGAAACGCATCGAGGGCCGCGGCATCACCGTGTGAACGGCTCGCCACCACGGTGAGCCCGGCCTCGGGCACGCGGCGACAGGTGATCCGGCGCCGCCCACTCGCGTCTTCCACATAGGCCCCTGCGCCGCCGCCACCGCCAAAAAGTCGTCCCAACGCGGGGGCCAGTACCACGCCCAGTACCGGCTGGCCCGCCTC
>JAKFUQ010000044.1 GCA_021732645.1 Rhizobacter sp.
GGGCTGGTGAGCCCGCACCTGCCCACCCAGAGCCATGACATGAACACACTGACCCGCCTCCTCAAACACCGCTGGCTCGACGAGTCCGACGCACGGCGCGCGCTCGGCCACGGGGCCTTGCAGCGCATCGAAGCGCATGTCGCGGCCAGCGAGCGCAGCCACAGCGGCGAGCTGCGGGTGTGCATCGAAGCAGGGCTGCCGCTGAGCTATCTGTGGCGTGGCGCGAGTGCCCGCGAGCGCGCGATCACCTTGTTCGGCAAGCTGCGCGTGTGGGACACCGAGCACAACAACGGCGTGCTGATCTACCTGCTGCTGGCCGAACACCGCATCGAGATCGTGGCCGATCGCGGCATCACGCAGCGGGTGCCGGAGCGCACCTGGCAGGACATTTCCGATGCCATGGGTGCCGCTTTCAAGGTCGGTGACTACGCACGCGGCCTGCTCGATGCAGTCGACCGCGTCGGTGCGCTGTTGGCGCAGCACTTCCCTGCCGATGCGTCGCAGGTGAATCCGAACGAGCTGCCGGACCGCCCCGACCTGCGCTGACATCCCCGCATCAGCCGCGGCCATGAAAAAACCCGCCACCAGGGCGGGTTGCAGTCAGCGCGACATGGCTGTCGTCACTTCTTGCGGAACTTGCGCAACGCGGCGATCTGCGCGGCCATCGCGGCAAACTCGCCTTGTGCTTTGGCGAAGTCGATGTCGCTCTTGGCGTTCTTCATCGCTTCTTCGGCGCGCTGCTTGGCTTCGGTGGCCTTGGCTTCGTCGAGGTCCTTGCCGCGGATCGCGGTGTCGGCCAACACGGTGACCGTGCCCGGCTGCACCTCGAGGATGCCGCCGGCGACGAACACGAATTCCTCCGCGTCGTTGTCAGCACGGACGATGCGCACCGCGCCCGGCTTGATGCGGGTGATCAGCGGCGTGTGGCGGGGATAGATGCCCAGCTCGCCCTCTTCGCCCGGCAAGGCCACGAACTTGGCCTCGCCAGAGAAGATCATCTCTTCGGCGGATACGACGTCGACTTGGAGTGTGGCCATGGTGGTGAATCCTTATTGGATCTTCTTGGCCTTCTCGAAAGCCTCGTCGATGGTGCCGACCATGTAGAACGCTTGTTCCGGCAGGCTGTCGCATTCGCCGGAGACGATCATCTTGAAGCCACGGATGGTTTCCTTCAGCGTCACGTACTTGCCTGGCGAGCCGGTAAAGACTTCGGCGACGTGGAAGGGCTGACTCAGGAAGCGTTGGATCTTGCGGGCACGGGCCACAGCCAGCTTGTCTTCCGGCGCCAGTTCGTCCATGCCCAGAATCGCAATGATGTCGCGCAGTTCCTTGTAGCGCTGCAGCGTGCCCTGCACCGCGCGAGCGGTGTTGTAGTGGTCTTCGCCGACGACGTTCGGATCGAGCTGACGCGAGGTCGAGTCGAGCGGGTCGACCGCCGGGTAGATGCCCAGCGACGCGATGTCACGCGACAGCACCACGGTCGAGTCCAAGTGGGCGAAGGTGGTCGCAGGCGACGGGTCGGTCAAGTCATCGGCTGGCACGTAAACGGCCTGGATCGAGGTGATCGAGCCGACCTTGGTCGAGGTGATCCGCTCCTGCAATCTGCCCATTTCCTCTGCCAGCGTCGGCTGGTAGCCCACGGCGGAAGGCATGCGGCCCAGCAGTGCCGACACTTCGGTGCCGGCCAGCGTGTAGCGGTAGATGTTGTCGACGAAGAACAGCACGTCCTTGCCTTCGTCGCGGAACGACTCGGCGATCGTCAGGCCGGTGAGTGCCACGCGCAGGCGGTTGCCCGGCGGCTCGTTCATCTGGCCGTAGACCATGGCCACTTTCGACTCCGGCAGGTTCTCCAGGTTCACGACGCCGGAATCAGCCATCTCGTGATAGAAGTCGTTGCCCTCGCGGGTGCGCTCACCGACACCGGCAAACACCGACAGGCCGCTGTGCGCCTTCGCGATGTTGTTGATGAGTTCCATCATGTTCACGGTCTTGCCGACACCGGCGCCGCCGAACAAGCCCACCTTGCCGCCCTTGGCGAACGGGCACACCAGGTCGATCACCTTGATGCCGGTTTCCAGCAGGTCCTGCGACGGGCTCAACTCGTCATAGGCTGGCGGCTTGCGATGGATCGATGCGGTCAGTTCCTGACCGACCGGGCCGCGCTCATCGATCGGGCGACCCAGCACGTCCATGATGCGGCCGAGCGTCGAGCGGCCGACCGGCACGGTGATCGGGTTCTGGGTGTTGACCACCGTCAGGCCGCGGCGCAGGCCGTCGGAGGAGCCCAGCGCGATGGTGCGCACGACACCGTCGCCCAGCTGTTGCTGGACTTCGAGGGTCAGGCCCAGGCTGTCGAGCTTCAGCGCGTCATAAATCTTCGGCATGGCGTTGCGCGGAAATTCCACGTCGACCACCGCGCCGATGCACTGGACGATCTTGCCTTCTGTAGCCACTGCGGACATGTTCGTATCCTTAGAAAAAACGAATTCTGGGGTTCTGAAATCGACAAGCGTGGCACCTAAACGGCGGCAGCCCCCGCGACGATTTCAGACAGTTCTTTGGTGATCGCCGCCTGACGCGTCTTGTTGTAGACCAGCTTCAGCTCACCGATCACCGAGCCGGCGTTGTCGGTGGCCGACTTCATCGCCACCATGCGCGCCGACTGCTCCGACGCCATGTTCTCGGCGACGGCCTGGTAGACCAGCGCTTCGGTGTAGCGCAACAGCAGTTCGTCGATCACGGTTTCGGCATCGGGCTCGTACAGGTAATCCCAACCGTACTTGCCGGCACCTGCAGGCACTTCAGTGGCCATGCTCTGCGACGACAAGGGCAGCAGCTGCTGCACCAGCGGCTCCTGCTTCATCGTGTTGATGAAGCCGGTGTAGCAAAGGTAGACCGCGCTCAGCTTGCCTTCGGCATACGCATCGAACAGCACCTTGACCGGGCCGATCAGTTTTTCGAGATGCGGCTTGTCACCCAGCTGGGTGGCGTGCGACACGACCTTCGCGCCGATGCGGTTCAGGAAACCAAGTCCCTTGTTGCCGATGGCCACCGCTTCGGCCTTCAGGCCCTGCGCTTCGAGTTCCTTCAGCTTCAGCGTGACGGCGCGCAGCACGTTGGTGTTCATGCCGCCGCACAGGCCCTTGTCCGTCGTCACCACCACGAAACCGACCGTCTTGACACCGGTGTTCTGGACCAGGAACGGGTGCTTGTACTCGGGCGTGGCCTTCGACAGATTGGCCGCAAGACTGCGGATCTTCTCGGCGTACGGCCGAGCGGCGCGCATGCGCTCCTGGGCCTTGCGCATCTTTGATGCGGCGACCATTTCCATGGCCTTGGTGATCTTCTTGGTGTTCTCGACACTCTTGATCTTGCCGCGTATTTCCTTGCCTGCTGCCATCAGTGTGCCCCCACGTCGCTACGCTCCTGCCCCCCGAGGGGGCGCCTCGCACATCGGCCGGGAGACCCGTCCGAGGCGAGTTGCTTGATCGGCTGTAGCTTGTTCATTACGCGAAAGACTTCTTGAACGCGCCGACTGCGGCGGTCAATTCGGCTTCCGAGTCCTTGTCGAGCGCCTTCGCGTCTTCGATCTTCTTCAGCAGACCGGCGTGGCTGGTCTTCAGGAACTGGTGCAGGCCCGATTCGAAGGCCAAGACCTTCTTCACGTCCACATCGTCCATGAAC
>JAKFUQ010000305.1 GCA_021732645.1 Rhizobacter sp.
GGATCATGCGGTCGAAGCGATCCGTGAGCAGGTAGGCGGTTGCCCCCGGCGTCACCACCATGGCAATGACGATGATGGCGCCGACGGTCTGCAGCGCCGCGACCGTGCAGGCCGACAGCAGCACAAAGAACAGGATGTTGAGCCGCAGTGGATTGATCCCGACCACCCGCGCTTGCGCCTCATCGAAGAAGGCCAGCATCAGGTCTTTCCATTTCGCGCCCAGGATCAACAGCGAGACGACCGCAATGGCTGCCACCTGGTTCGCATCTTCGTCAGCGATGGCCAGGATGTTGCCGTAGATCACCGATTGCAGGTTGATCGATGTCGGGTTCAGGGAAACGAGAAAAAGTCCGAAGGCAAACAGGCTGGTGAAAATGATGCCGATGACGGCATCTTCTCGCAGCAAGGTGATGCGTTTGACAGCGAGTATCGACACCGCCGCAAGCAACCCCGACGCAAAAGCGCCAATGGCGTAAGGCAGCCCCACGAGGTACGCGATGGCAACTCCCGGCACCACGGCGTGCGAAAGCGCGTCTCCCATCAGCGCCCATCGCTTCATGACCAGATAGCACGAGAGGAAGGCGCAGACGCCAGCCACCAAGGCGCTGACCCAGATGGCCTTGAACATGTAGCTGTACTGAAACGGCTCGACGAGCAAGTCGATCACGGCTTGTCTTCGCCCTCGCGTTCGCGGTCGAAGATGGCGGGGTCGGCTTTCTCGCCATAGAAAACGAGTGGCCTTTCGTCGTCGGTCAGGACGGTGACCGATCGCGTGTCCGAGTCGTCGTGGAGGTCGCGCCCCCCCAGCCGGATGTGACGCAGCACGCCGCCGAAGGCAAGCGCAAGATTGTCCTCAGTGAAAACTGCGGCGGTTTGCCCATAAGCCAGCACCGTGCGGTTGAACAGGATCACCTGATCGCAGAAGTGGGGAACCGATCCCAGGTTGTGGGTGGATACCAGCATCAGACAGCCCTGGTCCCGCATGGTGCGCATCAGCGCAATGATGGCGTCCTCGGTCTTGACATCGACGCCGGTGAACGGCTCGTCGAGAAGAATCACGGTGGCCCCTTGGGCCAATGCCCGCGCGAGGAAGACGCGCTTGCGCTGACCGCCCGACAGCTCACCGATCTGCCGTTGCGCGTAGGCACTCATGCCCACGCGATCGAGCGCCGCGGCCACCGCGGCTTGGTCTGCCTTGGAAGCCATGCGCAAGGCGTTCATGTGGCCGTAGCGGCCCATCATGACCACATCGCCCACCAGCACGGGGAACGTCCAGTCCACATCCTCGCTCTGCGGCACATAGGCGACCAGGCCGCGGGCGAGCGCCTCGCTCACGGCCAGACCGGAGATCGTGACGCTGCCCTGCGACGGCGCCAGAAAACCCATGAGTGTCTTGAACAGCGTCGACTTGCCGGAGCCATTGATCCCGACCAGCGCGCAAATCGACGAGGCACCCAGCTCGAAACTGGCGCCCTCGATGGCGCGAACGCCATTGGCATAGGTGACCGAAATGTCCGATACGCGCAGCCCTGCGGCCGGGGCGGCTGTCCCCGAACGCGAGCCTGCCCGCGCCCCGCCCCCGGTCAACGCCAGCATCGATCGACCGAACCCCAGCGCTCGGCTGATCATTTGCCGAAGCCGTTCGCCATGGTTTCCACGGTCACCTCAAGGAGCTTCAAATAGGTCGGAACCACGCCGGTTTTCGCCGATAGCGAGTCGACGTACAGAACCCCGCCGTAGCGCGCTCCCGTTTCCCTGGCCACCTGCCGCGCCGCCTTGTCCGACACCGTGCTCTCGCTGAAGACCACGGGGACCTGGTTCTTGCGCACCAGATCGATCAGTCGGCGAACTTGCTGCGGCGAGCCCTGCTCGTCGGCATTGATCGGCCAGAGATAAGCCTCGCGCCAGCCCAAGTCTCGGGTGAGGTAGCTGAACGCGCCTTCGCTGCTGACCAGCCAGCGTTGCCCTTCAGGTACCGTGGACAGACGGGCTTTCAGCGGCGCCGCCATGGCTTTGATTCGCTCTGAATAGGCAGCCGCATTCCTGGCATAAACATCCGCATTCGCAGGGTCGGCTTTGGCGAGCGCCCCTCGGATGTTTGCCACATAGATCAGTGCGTTGTCGGTCGACATCCAGGCGTGCGGGTTGGCTTTGCCCGTGTAGGGGCCTTCCCTGATCCCCATCGGCACGATGCCATCGCTGACGACAGCGCTGGGCACATGCTTCACGTTGTCGAAGAATTTCTCGAACCAGCGCTCGAGATTCAGCCCGTTCCAAAGCACGAGATCGGCCGATTGCACCTTCACCACATCGCGTGGCGTGGGCTGGTATTCGTGGATCTCTGCGCCGGGCTTGGTGATGGATTCAACCGTTGCGGCAGTGCCCGCCACGTTCTGTGCGATGTCCTGGATGACGGTGAACGTCGTCACCACCCGCAGTGGCTTCTTCACCTGTGCGAACGCTTGCGAACCACTGGTGATGAAGACCAGACCGACGGCGACGACGCAGGCCACGAAGCGCCGTGACAGGGGGGAGTGGTTGTGCGAGCAGGTCATACCGTATTTGCTGGAGAGTTCGGGTGGTACCTTAAGAGTTTAGCTATAACTAAATTATCTGTCCAGCGCGTGCTGCAGGTTCGCGCCCCAGATCGGCGGGCTTGGAGAAACTGGTGTGGCCGCAAGTACAGTGGGGCATCGTTGTGCTGCGTCGGGCTGACTGACGCCAACAGCCATGCACCATGCTCAGGTGTTCATCAGCTACCGCCGTGACGACACGGCCGGTTACGCCCGCGCCCTCTACGATGAGCTGGCGCAGCAACTGGGTGCCGATCGGGTGTTCATCGATGTCGATGACATCCAACCCGGCCAGCCGTTCGCGCAAGTGATCCAGCACCAGGTCGGCGCGGCCACGGTCTTGCTGGTATTGATCGGCAAGCGCTGGCGGGGAGCGCGCGAGGGCATGCCGCCGCGCATTGACGACAGCAGCGATTTCGTGCGGTGCGAGGTAGCCGCTGGGCTCGCCAGCAGTGCGCGGGTCATCCCCGTGCTGCTCGATGGTGCAGCGATGCCCACCGAATCACAACTCCCCGAAGCCCTGCGTGCGCTCGCCGGACGCAATGCGCTGGAGATCGACAACACGCGCTATGCAGCCGACATAGACCGCCTGCTGGCTGCTGTGCGGGTAGCCCTCGGTGAGCCGCCTGCGACCGCGTCACGACCGACGGCGGCTGCGGCGTCTGGCGTGAGCTTGGGCCTCTGGTTGTTTGGGGCCGCTGTTGCGATCGTTGCGGGAATCGTGTGGTGGCAGATGGGCAGGCCCGTCGCGCAGGCGGTCGCAGCGCGCCCCGACATCAATGGTCTGTGGCAAGCCGACGTTCGCTACGACTGGCCCAACGCCGACTACGTGGAGCACTTCGAATTTCGCGGTGAGGGCAACGAGCTGCACGGTAGCGCCAGTTTCCTGCGTGTGCCGCGGCGCGTGTTCAACGGCTACGTCAACGAAGGCAGCCTGCGTTTCACGACGCTGACCCAGGAGACGACAGGCGGCAGCAGCGCTGACATCACCCACCGCTACGAAGGCCGCTTCATCGGCAGCGCACCGGGGCCGCTTCGGCTGAGCCGCATCTGTTGATCTCCATCAGCGACATTTACGCCTTCAGCCTCCACCCATG
>JAKFUQ010000292.1 GCA_021732645.1 Rhizobacter sp.
TGACTTGCGGCGAGCCGATGCGGCTGTAGATGGTGGCAATCAGCAGCGGGACGCCCAGGCCGATCAACCAAGCGCTTTTCCAGGGCCTGTCCACAGGCGTGTTGGCCGGGCGGGTCTTGACCCGGGTGGCGGGGGTCGGGGCGACCGGATCGGCCTCATCGAGGACGCGTCGCTCGATGTCTTCTCGCGCGGCGCGATGCTGCTGGGCATCGAGGCTGCCAGCAGCCAGTTCGGCGTCGAGCTGCGCGGCTTGTTCGCGCAGGATCGCCAGCGTCGATGCACGCCGCTCGGTCTCGCTGGGCGCTGCGTTGGCCGGGCGCGAGCGCAGCAGCACAGGCAGCACGTGCGCCAGCGCGAGCACCGTCAGCGCGGCGGTCAGTGTCCAGAATAGGGTCATGGTGGCGGAGAGGATTCTTCAAGTAGCTGCCGTGCACGATCGGCATCGGCGGGGCTCAGCGGAGCGGCGCTGCGCTGCCGGGTGCGGATGGTTCTGGCGAGTGCGTAGGCCGCGACCAACAGCAGCACAAAAGGGCCGACCCACAGCGCGACCGTGGTGGCCTTGAGCGCAGGGCGATACAACACGAAGTCGCCATAACGCTCGACCATGAAATCGAGGATCTGCTGTTCGGACTGGCCCTGGCCGAGCTTGCTGCGGATTTGCTTGCGCAGGTCAACCGCCAGATCGGCGTGCGATGCCGCGATGGTTTCGTTCTGGCAGACGAGGCAGCGCAACTCTTCGGCAACCTTCATCACCCTGGCTTCGAGTGCCGGATCGGCGGCGAGGCTGGCCGCTTCGTTGGCTCCGGCGCTGTGCGCGGCGACAGAGAGCGTCAGTGCGATCAGTGCGTTGCGCATCATGGCGCCTGTTCCAGTTGCGCCACCAGCGGCAGCAAGGTGTCACGCAGCGATTCGGGGGTCACGGGGCCGATCTGCTTGTGGCGGATGACCCCCTGCTTGTCGATGACGAAGGTCTCGGGTACACCGTAGACGCCGTAGTCGATGCCGACCAGGCCCTCGGCGTCAGACACGGATTGCAGGTACGGGTCACCGAACCGGCGCAGCCAGCCCAGTGCGTCGTCGCGCTTGTCTTTGTAATTCAGACCATACAACTTGACCTGGCCGGTCTTCGACAATTCGACCAGCAACGGGTGTTCTTGCTGGCACGCCACGCACCACGATGCCCACACATTGAGCAGCCACACTTGGCCGCGCAAGTCCTGGGCAGCCAGGCGTCGATCCGGCGCTGCCAACTGCGGCAGGTCGAAGTCAGGAGCGGGTTTGCCGATCAGCGGCGAGGGCACCACTTTCGGGTCGAGCTTGAGCCCGATCGCCAAAAACCCGGACAGCACCACGAACACCAGCAGCGGCAGCAGGTACCGCTTCATCGTGGACGGAATTTGCGAACCAGCATGCCGATCAACGACATGGGCCGTGGCGGCGGGCCGCGGCCGGAATCGGTGGGTGTGATACCGGCGGGGGCCGTGCGGGGCACTCGGTATCGCCGGTCCAGCACGGCGAGCATGCCGCCGCCGGCCATCAGCAGGCAGCCGAGCCAGATCAGGTTGACCAGCGGTTTGTGATGCAGCCGCACGCTCCACGCCGTGGGGCTGACCGGCTCGCCGAGCGCGACATAAAGGTCGCGTGCCAGGCTGCGGTCAATGGCGACTTCAGTTTGTGGCGAACGCGTCACGTTGTAGACGCGGCGCTCGGGCCACAGCGTGGTGACGGGTTGACCGTCGCGGGTGACGCTGATGGAGGCCTGTGCGGCCACGTAGTTGGGGCCCTTGACCTCGCGCACGCCTTGCATGGTGAACACATAGCCACCGACGCTGGCGGTTTCGCCAACCTGCATGCGCACATCGCTCTCGCTTTGGTAGCCGCTGACCACCGTCACGCCAGCGACGAACATCGCCACGCCGAAGTGTGCGAACAGCATGCCGTAGTAGCTGCCGGTGAGCGTGGCCATGCGCGCGGCCACCATCTCCAGCGAGCCGCCACGAGCCCGGTTGACCAGGTTCAACACGGCTGTGCTGGCGATCCAGGCGGCCAGCAGCAGGCCGAAGCCGATCATCGGCGTCCAGTGACCGAGCGCGAATGGCGCCATCACCGCCGACACCGCACTGACCCCAAACGCCCAGCGCAGCCGCCGCGCCAGGTCGATGACACCCGCCTGCCGCCAGCGCGCCAGTGGGCCCACACCCATCAGAAACAGGGCGGGCGCCATGAGCGGCACAAACACCGAGTTGAAGTAGGGCGGGCCCACCGAGATCTTCCCCATGTCGAGCGCGTCCAGGACCAGTGGGTACAGCGTGCCCAGCAGCACCGCCGCCGCGGCCACCACGAGCAGCACGTTGTTGGCCAGCAGCATGGATTCGCGGGACACCAGATCGAAGCTGCCGCCCAGGCCCACCTTGGGTGCGCGCCAGGCGAACAGCAGCAGCGAGCTGCCGATCACGACGACCAGGAACGCCAGAATGAAGACGCCCCGCGCCGGGTCGGACGCAAAAGCGTGCACCGAACTCAGCACGCCTGAACGGACGATGAAGGTGCCCAGCAACGACAACGAAAACGCCAGGATGGCGAGCAGCGCGGTCCACATCTTGAAGCCACCGCGCTTCTCCGTGACGGCCAGAGAATGGATCAACGCCGTGCCGACCAGCCACGGCATGAACGAGGCGTTCTCCACCGGGTCCCAGAACCACCAGCCGCCCCAGCCCAGTTCGTAATAGGCCCAGAAGCTGCCGAGCGCAATGCCGCAGGTCAGGAAACACCAGGCCACCGTCGTCCACGGCCGCGACCAGCGCGCCCATGAGGCATCCAGTCGGCCCGACAGCAGCGCGGCGATGGCGAACGCGAACGCCACCACGAAGCCCACGTAACCCATGTAGAGCATCGGTGGGTGAATGATCATTCCCGGGTCTTGCAGCAGCGGGTTGAGGTCGCGGCCATCAGGGGCGGCGGGTGTCAACCGCTCGAACGGGTTCGAGGTGAACAGCGTGAACAAGATGAAGCCACAACTGATCAACCCCATCACCCCCAGCACGCGCGCCGCGGTGGGTTCGTCGAGCCCTTTGGAGAAGATGGCGACCGCCAGCGTCCAGCCCGACAGGATCAACGACCACAGCAGGATCGAGCCTTCGTGGTTGCCCCAGACGGCGGTGTAGCGGTAGACCAGCGGCAGTGTCGAATTGGAGTGCTCGGCCGCCAACAGCACCGAGAAATCGTTGTTGACGAAGGCGTAGGTCAGGCACGCATAGGAAATCAGCATGAAAACAAACTGACCGCGTGCCGAAGGGCGGGCCAGCGACATCCAGGCCGCGTTGCCACGCTGTGCGCCGATCAGCGGCAAGATGCTTTGCGCCATCGCCATCGCCAGCGCGAGGATCAGGGCGACGTGCCCCAACTCTGGAATCATGGTGTCGCTCCGTAAGTCTGTGCACCAGGCGCTTCACCGGGCGAGGTGGTCATGGCGCCGGCCGGCATCTCGCCTTTGCGCGCTTTCGCCAGCGCGTCGGCGGCCTCGGGTGGCATGTAGTTTTCGTCGTGCTTGGCCAGCACCTGATCGGCGTGGAAAACGCCGTCCGCACCCAGCTTGCCCTGCGCCACCACGCCCTTGCCCTCGCGAAACAAATCGGGCAGCAAGCCGACA
>JAKFUQ010000177.1 GCA_021732645.1 Rhizobacter sp.
CACCATTGGGGCCGATATTGAAAAATACCTCTGCGCGGCCGCACGCTGCTGGGCAGTCCGACGAAGTGCTGCTGCTTGAAAACGAAAAGCCGTTCACCGTGCCACTGATGGCGAACCCGTCGGTATATTGGCCCTGGTCGGCCGACGTCGGTAGTAGGTCTGGGGCAGTCGACTCGAACGAGAACGTCCCGGTAAACGTATCGCCGACCACCGCCAAAGACGCAACGTTAGAACCGAACAATGTTCCGCCAAAGCTGTAAGTCACAACCGCCGCTTGCGCGGTCGTCGTGGCCGCAGCGGCCAACATCAAAGCGCAGGCCACAGCCAGCGGCGCGTATCGAATCTTCATGTGACCCCCAGGGTGATGTGCGCCGAACGGCTCGGCCGATTGAGTCGCCGCACAACGCGGCAAACGGCACGGATCATGCTGGGGGGGTAAATTTGCAATCCCCTGTTCACGGGGGGGGGTGCGATGTTGGCCGACCAGGACGACCCGACCTGCCTCACTGGTAAACTGGTCAGAACACTGGTCAGTCAACCGGAGGCACCGTATGCAGACCTGGCCGATTCAAGACGCGAAGGCGCGGTTCAGCGAATTCCTGGAGACCTGCCTGGCCCAAGGGCCGCAGATGGTGACCAAGCGAGGTGCCGAGGCGGCAGTGCTGGTGCCGCTGGACGAATGGCGGCGGCTTCAGGCGGCGGCGCGGCCTTCGCTCAAGCAACTGCTGCTGGCTGACGCCGGGCGGGCGGAGTCGGTCGTTGCAGCCCGCAGCGTTGGCCGCAGGCGCGCTGTCAGCGCCTTGCGTTGACCGCCGAGACCGGGCATGTACCTGCTCGACACCAACGTCGTCTCCGAACTCCGCAAACACAAGCCCCACGGGGCTGTGCTGGCTTGGCTGCAAGGCGTGGACGACACGCTGCTGCATCTGTCGGCAGTGACCATCGGCGAGATTCAAGCAGGCATTGAGCTGACGCGGGAGCAAGACGCAGTCAAGGCCCAAGAGATCGAGACATGGCTGGCCTTGGTTGCCGCGTCGTACAACGTGCTGCCGATGGATGCGACCGCCTTCCGAAGGTGGGCCCAGTTGATGCACCGCCGGTCGGACACGGTGTACGAAGACGCGATGATCGCCGCCACCGCCCAGGTGCATGGTCTGACGGTGGTGACGCGGAATGTGGCCGATTTCAAGGCCTTCGGGGTGGCGCTGCTGAACCCCTTCAAGGGCGGCTGAGGCAACGCATGCGAGAGCCCGCTCAGTGGGCGAACAGCGCCCGATGTTGCTGCCGCAGCAGCGCCTTTTGCACCTTGCCCATCGCGTTGCGCGGCAGGTGGTCGGTCATGATGATGTGCTTGGGCACCTTGAAGCCGGCGATGCGCTGCTTCATCGTCGCGATGCAGGCAAGCGCGTCGACGCTGACACCTGCGCGCGGCACCAGCACCGCCACCACCGCCTCGCCAAGGTCGGCATGCGGCACGCCGATCACCGCGCTTTCGTCGACGCCCGGCAGCTCGTTCAGGTAGCCCTCGACCTCGGCCGGGTAGACGTTGTAGCCGCCGGTGATGATGAGGTCTTTGCTGCGGCCGATCAGCGTGAGCCGGCCCGACACATCCAACTGCCCGAGGTCGCCGGTCTTGAACCAGCCGTCGGCGGTGAAGTCTTGTGCGGTCTGCTCCGGCATGCGCCAGTAGCCCTGAAAGACGCTGGGGCCGCGCACCTCGACGGCACCGATGTGCGCGCCGCCAGCGGGGGTCACCCGCAGATCCACCCCCGGCAGCGCGAAACCGACCGTGCCTGCGACGCGCTCCTGCTCGGGCGCATACGGGTTGGACGTCAGCATCACCGTCTCGCTCATGCCGTAGCGTTCCAGGATGGCGTGGCCGCTGCACTCGCTGAACTGGCGGAAAGTCTCGGCCAGCAACGGCGCCGAGCCGCTGATGAAGAGGCGCATGTTCTGGCAAGCCTGCGCGTTGAACGAGGGCTCGGCGAGCAGGCGCCCATACAGCGTCGGCACGCCCATGAACACCGTCGCCTCGGGAAGCCGCGCAGTGACGGCGCGCGCATCGAACTTCGCAAACCACAGCATCTTGCTGCCGTTGAGCAAAGCGCCATGCGATGCAACGAACAGGCCGTGCACATGGAACAGCGGCAGCGCGTGGATCAGCACATCGCCGCCCTCGTCTTCAGGACGCCACCCCCAAAGCGTCTTCAGCACCTGTGCGTTGGCGAGCAGGTTGCCGTGGCTGAGCATCGCGCCCTTGCTGCGGCCGGTGGTGCCGCTGGTGTAGATGATGCTGGCCACATCGCTGACGGCGCGCTGAACTGGCGTCTGCGTGTCGGCGTGGTGCGCCGCGCGCTGCAACAGGCTGCCGCTGCGGTCGTCACCGAGCGTGTACACATGCTGCACGCCCGCGCGAAACGCCAGCTTGGAGAGCCAACCGAAATTGCGCGGTGCGCACACCACCACAGCGGGTTCGGCATTGCCGATGAAGTAAGCCAGTTCGCTGGCCTGGTAGGCGCTGTTCAGCGGCACGTAGACCAGACCGGCCCGCAGCACGGCGAGGTACAGGATGAGCGCCTCAACCGACTTGTCGGTGTGCGCCAGCACCCGGGCGTCGGTGGGCAAGTCGAGCGACAGCAACAGGTTGGCCATCATCGCGCTGCTGCGGTCGAGGTCGCGCCAAGTGTAGAAAAGCGGCGTGCCCGCGGCGCCCTCGATGGCCGCACATTCGACGGCGGTGCGGGCCAGGTCGGCCGGGAAGGCAGCACGCAGGGCGCAGTACAGGTTCTGGTTCATGGTGGCGCGGGAGTGTAGGGGCGAACGCACGCTGCGCAGTGCGGCGACGGTTTCAGTCTGGCCTGGCCGAATTGCCCCAAAACTAGGGGGGACGATGACACGCTGGCCCATTGACGCGGAGGCGGGGTCGGCACACAGTCGAATCCCCCTTTGACCCCGCACGGGAGCCTGTCCATGAAACACCTTTTTGCCTTCTTGGTGGCGACCAGCCTGGCGTTGGGCACCTACAGCAGCGACGCCCGGGCTGCGGCCACCTTCCTCGAACCGACGGCCTACCTCAGCTTCGCCGACAGCCCGTTTGCTGGCGGCAGCTTCGGCTACTTCCACCTCGAAACCTTCGAGGATCACCTGCTGAACACGCCCGGCGTCAGCGCAGATTCGGGCGGCGTCACCAGCGTGGTGTTCGGCCCGTCGATTCACGATTCGGTCGATGCCGACGATGGCACCATCGACGGCAGCGGTTTGCAGGGCGACTCCTACTTCGGTGCCGGCCCGACCGGCTACACCTTCACGTTCAGCGCGGCAACGCTCGGCGCTCTGCCCACGAGCGCGGGCGTGGTCTGGACCGACGCCGGCGCTGGTGCCTCGGTCACGTTTTCAGCCTTTGGCCCCGGTGGCAGCGGTGACCTGCTCTTCACGCAAACGCGCAGCGGCTTCGTCGATAATTCCAACAACGGGGAAACGGCAGAAGACCGCTTCTTCGGCGCGGTGAACGCCGCAGGCATCTCGGTCATCTTCATCAGCAACAGCAGCGGTGGCATCGAGGTCGACCACCTGCAATACGGTGGAGTGGCTGCCGTGCCAGAGCCGCAAACCTATGCGCTCATGCTGGATGGATTCGACGCAGGGTTC
>JAKFUQ010000113.1 GCA_021732645.1 Rhizobacter sp.
GCCCCGAGGCGTCGCCAGAGGCGTGGACGGCCTATCGACAGGCCTGGAGCGAGCGGGCGATGGCGGCCGATCGGCAGCATCGCCAGACGCTTCATTCAGAACTTCGCGCGAAGGTTCGCTATGCCGATTGCGAACGGGCACTTGCGGCATTCACGAAAGTGCTCGATGCGGCAGGCATTGACGCATGGACCGCTGCGCACGCCCAGTTCAAGCTGGAGGCCTGGGACGACTGCGGGTTTCCCGAGGACGGGCGTCTCAGCGAGGATGAGCGAAGGGCGGCAGTGGCGTGGCGCGGCGCTGTGGAAGCAGGTCGTGTCGAGCTGTGCGACAAGGCGCCGTTCGTTTCTGAGGAAGCGTTCGGCTTGGTTGATTTCCTTGGCCGTGATCCGAAGGAGACTTTCGAGCATGTCTTCCCGCTCTCGCTGCTGAAGGTTTAGCTGCCGCAGCATTGCAACCGGGTCTGTTGGGCGTGTCCCGTTGCGTGACGCTGGATTTCGGCGCGGGGCGCCCGGCCGGTGCGATCGCCAATGCAGCGATCAAGGCCGCGCGTTCATCGTCATGCAGAACAGCCAGACCAGGCCGGTGGTGCCGGCGGGATGACGACCGCGGCCCGTTCCCGTGCCCGGGGATCGCTCGCCTTGTTTCCTTCACGGGTACGTGAACGAGGCTCGCTTGACGAACTGGCCGGCGTTCCGTTCACGCCGCTTCGCTTTGTTCGCTGCACGCCGGCCAGATCGTCACCCCGGTCACCCGCCATGCCCGATGCCGGGCCGCTGAAGTCAGGGGGTGTTCGCATCGACTCGTCTGCCACATGCGCAGCTTGGCTGACCATCGGCGTTCGCCGGTTTGGTTGATGGGCGCGGGCTGGCAAGATGGTCTTGTCGCGAAGAACCAGAGGTGCCCACCGCAATGAACATCGCAAACCTACAGGCCACGCTTCGCCATTTCGCGGCTGAGCGCGAGTGGCAGCCCTACCACACACCGAAGAACCTGGCGACGGCCTTGATGGTGGAGGCTGCGGAGTTGGCGGAGGTGTTCCAGTGGATGACCCCTGAGGAGTCGCGCGAGGCGCATCTGGATGCGGTGTCGAAGCAGCGCATCGGCGAGGAGATCGCCGATGTGTTGCTCTACCTGCTGCAGGTGGCGGACCACACGGAAGTCGATGTAGTGCAGGCGGTCAAGGACAAGCTGGTGCGCAATGCGCAGAAGTACCCGGCGAAGCGGGTGGTGGCGGTGGTCGAGCAAGTCGAGGCGTCGTCGGCCGACACGCACATCCTGCTGGACTACGAGAACGTGCAGCCATCCGAGGTCGAGCTGCGGGCGATGGTGCCGGAGGCCACCCGGGTCTGGGTCTTCCATGGGCCGCATCAGAAGCAGGTCGAGCAGCGGTTTGCGTCTTTCGGCACCGGCATGACGACGGTGCCGATCAGCAAGACGGGGAAGAACGCGCTGGACTTCCACCTGTCGTTCTACATGGGCTACATCGCGTCGCGCAATCAGCAGGCGAAGTTTGTCGTGGTGGCGAACGACAAGGGCTACGAGCCTATGCTGGAGCACGCGAAGGTGCTCGGGTTTGCGGTGCGCCAGCATGGCTACGCGCGGTCGGCTGAGCCGGTGGTTCAGAAGGTCGTCGCGAATGCGGCTCCGCGGCCAGCGGCGTCCGCCACCAAGAAGACTGCTGCGAAGAAGGCGCCTGCCAAGAAGGCTGCTTCCAAGCCCATCGCTAAGACACCCGTCGCGAAGAAGGTCGCGGCGAAGAATACTTCGCCGAAGAAGGCGGCTGCCAAGAAAGTGCAGCCACCAGCAGCGAAGAAGACCGCGAAGGCGAGCTCACCAGCGAAGGTTGCAAAGCCATTGCCGACGACCGCCAATGCGCAGGCCAGCAACGCGTCGGCGGGGTCTTCGGCCATGTTGCAGAAGATGACCGACAGTCTGCGCAAGATGGGTGACAAGCGGCCCGGCAAGCAGGCATCGCTGCGGCGCGCGCTCAAGCCCTTGCTGGGTACAGCGGCATCGGATGAGTCGATCGAGGTCGCGTTGCGCAATCTGATGGCCCGCTCGGTGGTGGCCATCGGGGCGTCGGGCGTCGTGACCTATCCGCAGTTCGGGAAGGCCGTCGAGGTCAGCCCGGCGAAGGGGTGACAACGAATGTGCATTGACAAGGTCGCTGAGACCAAGGGTGCTCGCGTCGCATGTAGGTGATGCCGCCGCGCTGCCGGTTGATGTGGTGTCGGCGGTTGATCGTGTTGGACCGATTTCTTTGGGCGTGTCCCCGCTGCGCGGGGCCGGGCTGTTGCGCTGCGCGTCGAGCCGCTGTCAAAGGCCCAGCGTCTCGCCCCTTCGGGCGGCCATCCCTCACGCGGACTCGCCGCCACCCTCCGCGCTGTGCTGGCCCGCAGGGTGTCGCCGGACTGCGGCGCGTGGCGCCTGGCCGGTGGGCTCGCCAATGCAGCGATCAAGGCTGCGCCTTCATCGCGATGCCGAACAGCCAAGTCAGGCCGGCGATGCCGGCGGGGATGACGACAGCGGCTTTGTCCCGTGCGCAGGGATCGCGGGCCTTGTTTCCTTCACGTGTACGTGAACGAGCCCCGCTCGACGAACTGACCGGCGTTCCGTTCACGTCGCTTCGCTGCACGCCGACCAGATCAGCCAGTCCTCCCATTGAGAGCCGACGCCGCACTTGATGCGCGTTGCCTTGGCGTCGCCCGGGGTGGCCGAGCCGCGAAGTCGTGCTGTGCATCGAACCGCCGGCGGCGTCTCGCCCCTGCGGGCTTCCATCCCTGACGCCTTCGCGCCGTTTGGCGCTGCGCGCTCCGCTTGCCCTGGGTGGTGCTGTGGCTCGTGGGGCTGGCTTGCTGTTCCCTTCACCGTATCACGCCGTTCTCGCCATCAAGGTCTGCGCGTGCTTTGCACGCTTGCGTCCTGGCGGCCGTCTTCGAACCTGTGACGGCTGCGCTGCGCCGTGCTGGCGCCGGTCTCGGGCAATTCCGCCCGATCAACCGGAGATCACCGTGGATAACAAGTCATACGTCTCGCTGGAGCAGCACCTGTGCGTGGTGTGTGCTACCCCCTTCGACACTGGCAGCATCCTGCTCGACCGTCGCTTGCGCGCGAGCATGAGGCGTTACACGAGGACGGGCTGGGGCCTGTGCCCAGAACACCAGCGGCTGCATTCGGAAGGCTTCGTGGCTCTCGTCGAGTGTGACCCGCAGCGTAGCGGCGCGCCATCAGGCGACGGGCAGATGAAGCCGGAACAGGCGTACCGCACCGGGCTGCTGGCCCACCTCAAGCTTGAGGTGTTTGCCAGGGTCTTCAACGTGGCGATCACGGTCGACCAGCCTGTCGTCTTCGTCGAACCCGGCGTGATCGTGCAGCTCAAGGCAATGGTGGCGTCGAAGGATTGACGCTGCGTTGACGTTATTTGCGTCGCCCCGTGGATTCCGGGCGCGACGCAGCCCTTTTTTGGCCGACGCGTCCGATCAGGCCGGCGGTGCCGGCGTAGATGACGACAGCGGCCCGTTCCCGTGCCCGGGGATCGCGAGCCTGGTTTCCTTCACGGGTAC
>JAKFUQ010000262.1 GCA_021732645.1 Rhizobacter sp.
AGGCTGTGTTGCTTGCTGTCAGCGCAGGCGACTCATTGCGGTGAAGCCGACGGGCAACACTCACGCCGCCATTCGGTGTTCGTAGTAGGGCCGCTCCCGATCGTCCAGGATCGTGTAAAGAGCCGAGAGGTTCTTCGGGTTCGGATTGAGCCAGGCATCGATGTTCTCGGGGCGGATGGGGACGATGCAGCGGTCATGGCCCGCAGCAGCGACCTCCGCGGGCGGCTCGTCCGTGATCGCCGCGAACGAGAGCAGGTCCGGCTCGCCGGCCCCGGTCCACTTGGACCACAGGCACGCGACCAGCATGTCCTGGGTCGGCCGGGGCCTGAACTCCAGGACGAGGTTCTGCACCGCCTCGCCATCGGCGAGTTCGCGGCCTTCGGCCTTGTGCCGGTTCACGTTCTCGTAGAACGCGTTGACGATCATGATCCCGTGGGTGTGGCCGAACTGACCCTTCCAGAAGCCTTCGAGGTTGTCACGCCTCGCGTTATAGGTCCCGGGGTACTTCACGTCGTAGAACGCAGGCTTGCCGGCCGGGCGGCACTGGTAGCGCATTGGCTTGATGACGCGCTTGCCGTCCTCCCACACCATCACCGGCGCGTAGGTCCCCGGAAAGATGCGGCTGTCGCTGTCCCTGGCTTCGGTGCGGCGCAAGTCGGCCAGCCTGCGCATCGTTGATTCGATCTTTTCACCGGCAATGCGCTGGCTTTCGGTGGCCGCCTTGGTGGTCTTGGTTTCAAGCGTGCGTTCGGCGTCGGCCAAGCGCTTGCGCTGCTTGAACAGTTCCTGCTCGAACTTCGTTGCCTGCTCAGCCTTGAACGCATCGATGAGGCCCTTGATCTCTCGTTCCGCGTCGGTCTGGGGATCGGCGAACGCATCCTCCATGGCCTTCGGAATCTTCTGCTTGCCCCCTTCCTTGCGGCGCCAGAAGGTGTCGTAGAAATCCCGGATGCTCATCACCGCACCGAAGATCTGTACGTACTTTTTGTAGTCAGCCTTGACCTGGGCGCTGTAGCACATCGATTCACTCCTGGATGCCTGCTGCGTGCAAGTCTATGCAAGGGGTCTGCCACCGCTGGGACCGCCACCTTGTCACGCTGAAACCGGCGGCGCGATCTGGTTTCGGTAGACGACTTGGCAAACCCGCCTGACCAGTGTAATACTGGATGCCCATACAGTATCTGCAAATGTCATGTCTGCCGTCCTGCTGTGGGCCGGCGACGAAGATGGGTCGCTGACCCAGGCCCTCGCACATCCATCGAAATCACGCTCCCGCCGCTCGCAGCCGGGAGCGCTGCCGCCTGAGATCGAACAAGCCATCTGGCGCGGCTGTGATCTCGGAAAGCAACTGGGCTCCGTCGTCTCGACAGGCTTTGCCGCGCTCGATGCCGAGTTGCCCGGCCACGGCTGGCCCTGCCAGTCCCTCACCGAAGTCCTGAGCCCGCAGCCCTCCGTCCTGGAGTGGCGCCTCATCGGGCCGGCGCTGCGCAGCGTCGTCGCCGGAGGCGGCAGCGTCGTCGTCGTCGGCCCGCCGAAGCACCCGCACCTGCCCGGCCTGCGGCATGCCGGCATCGACGAGAAGCACCTCGTGTGGGTTCAGGCCGACGCGCCGGCCGAGCGCCTGTGGTGCACCGAACAACTGGTCAAGGGCAATGCCTGCGGCGCACTGATCGCCTGGCTGCCACAGGCCCGCCCCGAGCAGATTCGCCGCCTTCAGGTCTGCGCCCAGGCCTGCGAGGGACCGGTGTTCCTGTTTCGGCCGGCCGCTGCGCAACACGAATCGTCGGCAGCGCCCTTGCGGGTCACGGCCGCGTTCGGCGTGGACTGGGAGCTTCAGGTCCATGTGTTCAAGCGTCGTGGCCCCATGCATGACGGCATGGTCCGACTCGAATCGATCCCCGGGGGCCTGTCGGCGGTGCTGACGCCGCGCCTGCTGCAACCCAGCCTCCTCATCGCGTCCCGCGAATCTTTCCGCGTCAATCCTCCTGAGGTGGCCCCCCATGCTCTGGGCGGCACTGCTCCTACCCAACGGCCCCGACGCCACACCACCATCCGATGACGCGCTGCGCGGATTGGCGACCTGGGCATTGCAGTTCACGCCCCGGGTGGCCGTCTCCGGCGAAGCGGTGCTCTTGGAGGTGGAGGCCAGCGTGCGCCTGTTCGGCGGCAAGCGTGCCTTGCGCGACCGCGTCGTCCAAGAGGGGGCCGACTTAGGGGTGAGTGCCATCGCATGGGCCACCACCAGTCTGGGGGCCCACGCCCTCGCGCGGGCCGGCATCGAGAACGGCTTCAAGCGCCCGCTGGAGGAACTGCTCGATGGGTTGTCGATGGGCGTGCTGACCGCGGTCGGCCCGCACCACGCCACCCTGGCGCGCCTGGGCTGCCAGACGCTGGGTGACATTCGCCGCCTTCCGCGTGGCGGGATCAGCCGCCGCTTCGACAAGGACCTGCTGGGCGCGCTGGATCGGGCCTACGGTCTCCAGCCTGAGGCCCACGTGTGGGTGGAACTGGCCGACACCTTCGAGGCCCGCCTGGAGTTGATGTCGCGCGTCGAGATGGCGCCGGCGCTGCTGTTCGGTGCGCGGCGCTTGCTGCTGCAACTGTGCGGCTGGCTGGCGGCCAGGCACTCGGGCACCACCGCCTTCACGCTGCGATGGGCACACGACACGATGCGCAACAAGGACGCAGGCGAAGGCGGTGCCCTGACCATCCGGACGGCCGCACCCACACGCCACCTCGAACACCTGTGCCGCCTGCTGGCGGAGAACCTCGCGAAGGTCGAACTGCTGGCACCGGTCGGTGACCTGCAAGTCGTCGCCGACGAGGTGGTCTCGCTCGACGAGAAGAGCGCCTCGCTTTTGCCTGACGAATCGCAGACCGCGGAGTCCTTGCAGCTGGTGCTGGAGCGCATCGCCGCGCGCCTGGGACCGGATCGGGTGCTGCGCCCGGTACTGACCGAGGACCATCGCCTCGAATGGATGCAGATGTGGCAGCCTGCGCCCCAGCCGCTGCCGAGAAGGCCTTCCGAGCCGGTGGACATGCCGCAGCCGACCTGGGTGCTGCCGCAGCCCCTCAAGCTGGCCACGCGCGGACCGCGACCGATGTACCAGGGGGTGCTGCTGCTCCTGACCGGTCCCCATCGCGTTGAGGGCGGCTGGTGGCATCGCCTGGGCGACGGCGATGAGGCGACCACGGCACAAGTCCAGCGCGACTACTGGGTCGCGCTCAGCGAACACGCCGGGGTGCTGTGGATCTTCAACGAACGACTGGCCGGTGACGAGACCGCCTGGTACCTGCACGGCGTGTTCGCCTGAGACCCGGCCATGACTGAGCGCTCGGCGGTCGCACCGCCCATCTCCATTCCCGAGTACGCGGAGCTTCGCTGCGTCAGCAACTTCAGTTTTCTGAAAGGGGCGAGCCAGCCCGAGGAATTGGTCGAGCGGGCCGAGCAACTCGGCTATCGCGCGCTGGCGATCACTGATGAATGCTCGATGGCCGGCATGGTC